>JAQSDT010000699.1 GCA_029946075.1 bacterium
TTGTAGACCGGCACCCCCGATGCGACGGGCGTGAACCACATCTGGATGCGATTGGTCAGCAGGTCAGGCAGCGCGTCGGTCGTGCTCTTGTAGGGCACCATGACCGTGTTGATCCTGGCGGCGCGATTGAGCATCTCGCCCAGGAACTGCGGCACGCCGCCGATGAAACCCGCGAAGTTGAGCTTGCCGGGCTCCGTGCGGGCGAGTTCGCCCAGCTCGGCCACGTTCTTCGCCGGAAGCTCGTTGGGCACCAGCATCGCATAGAGCACACCGCCGCTGAAGCAGACGGGCGTGAAGTCGTTGATCAGGTTGGCCGTGGCGTTGCCGG
Source organism: bacterium (assembly GCA_029946075.1). Lineage (GTDB taxonomy): Bacteria > Pseudomonadota > Alphaproteobacteria > Rhizobiales > Xanthobacteraceae > Bradyrhizobium. The sequence goes on from JAQSDT010000699.1 coordinate 329, forward strand.
TGGCCTGGTTGATGATGTTGCTGAGCGAGGCGATCACCAGCGTGTGGCCGTCGGGGCGCGATTTGGCGACATAGTCGGCGCCGATATTGCCCGTGGCGCCGGGTCGATTCTCGACGATGACGCTTTGGCCCAAGGTGACGGTCATGTCCTGGGCAAGCAGACGAGCGATGATGTCGTTGGTCGTGCCGGGACCGAACGGTGCCACGATCGTGATGGGCTTGCCCGCTTGAAAGTCCTGCGCGCCTGCCGGAACTGCCGCGGTTACAACCCCTGCCATCGCCGACGCGACGGCTGCGCGCCGGGACAATTTCATGACCTTCATAAGCGTCCTCCCACGACATCATTGATTTTGTTCTTCCGCGGAAGTTAACGGTTTCGCGTCCCGGCCCGTCAATAGGGTCCGAATCCCGCGAGCAGAATTCAAGACGATCGGTAGAGTGGCCGTACTCAGTAGAGTGGCCGTACTCACATGTCGTTCAGCCAGGAGCCGAGATGCCGAGCCCCATCGCCACCAGGACCTATGGAACCGTCGCAGCCGACAGGCGGAAGGAGATGAGCGGCCTGGCGTTCGTGCAGGGCCTCGTCAATGGAACGCTGCCGCTCAACACGATTGCCCGGACGCTGGGCTATGACGTGACCGAGGCGGAAGCCGGGCGGGTCGTCGTCTCGGCAATGCCAAACGATACTCACCTCAATCCGTCCGGCACGGTACACGGCGGACTTGCGGCGACGCTCCTCGACAGCTGCATGGGACTGGCCATCTGGACGACCCTGGACAAGGGCTTCGGCCAGACGACCCTCGAATTCAAGATCTCGCTGGTGCGGCCCATCACGCCTGAGACAGGGCTGATCAAGGCCGAAGGCGTCGTGCTGAACCGGGGGCGGCGCGTCGGCACCGCAGAAGGACGGATCACGGACGACAAGGGCCGCCTGCTCGCCCACGGCACGACCACGTGCCTGATCTTCGAAGGTTGAGAGGAGGAGCTAGCGTCCTTTCCAATCGGGCAGGCCCTGCTTGTTCACGAAGGCATCGATGCCGAGCTTGGCGTCCTCGCGCGTGACGGCGCCGGCCATGAAGGCGGTCGCGTAGGCGTAGGCTTGCTCGACATCCATCTCCATGTGCTTGTGGAACAGCTCCTTGCCCTGGGCGAGGACCATCGGTGATTTGCCGGCGATGATGTTGGCGATGTCCATCGTCGCCTTGTCGAGGTTGGCGGGAGGTACGACGCGGCTCACCAAACCGTCGCGGAGGGCGGTTTCGGCGCTGATCGGCTCGCCGGTGAACAGCATGTCGAGGGCGCGCTTGGAGCCGACGTTGCGGCCAAGCGGGACCGAGGGCGTGCCGCAGAAGAGACCGATGTTGACCCCCGGCGTCGCGAACTTGGCGTCGGCAGAGGCGACGGCAAGGTCGCAGGCGGCCACGAGCTGGCAGCCGGCGGCGGTGGCGATGGCATGGACCTTGGCGATCACCGGCTGGGGCAGGCGACGGATCGACATCATCATGGTCGAACAGCGTGTCATCAGATGGTGATGGAAGCCGTAATCGTCGGTCGAGCGGACTTCGCGCAGGTCATGGCCGGCGCAAAAGGCGCGACCGCTGGCCTCGATCACGACACAGCGGATCTCCCTGTCTTTCGCGAGCCTGTCGAATTCCGCCTGCAGCGCGTCTATAAGCTCGCCGGAGAGCGCGTTCATCGCCTTGGGGCGGTTGAGCGTCAGGATGGCGACGCGGCCTTCGTCGCGGCGCAGCAGGACCGATTCGTTGGAGACGGCTGTCATGGCCGCAGTGTACTGGCTCAGGGGAGTGCCGTCATGCCGGTGATGAGTCCGGCCGATCTGCTGGAGTTCCTCGAAGAGCACTTCCCGCAATCGGCGCATCTCGGTCTGGCGATCGAGCATCTCGACGACAAGACCATCCGGCTTCGCCTGCCGACGCACGAGCGGCATCTGCGGCCGGGCGGCACGATCTCGGGGCCGACGCTCATGTGGCTGGTCGACTGCGGCTTTTACCTGCTGATCATGGGGCAGCTCGGCCCGGTGGCCCTGGCGGTCACGACCAACCTCAACATCAATTTCATGCGCAAGCCCGGGCCGGTCGACTTGATCGGGGAGGGGCGGCTGCTGAAGCTGGGCAGGACCCTGGCCGTGGGTGACTTCACGATCTGGAGCGACGGGGTGAAGGATCCGGTCGCCCATGCGATGGTGACTTATGCCATCCCGTCAAAGAGATAGGGCGCGGTATTATTATACCGCATCTTTAAGTCATTGATTTAGCTTAGATATTCTCGGCCGCTTGACAGGGCGAATGGTGACGCCCATAAGCGCGCGCTCATTGGAAGAAAGAACCATGCACTCCCTCATCACCAACCAGACTCCCAGCACCAAGACTGCCGACGTGCAGAAGAAGTGGCTGCTGATCGACGCCGACGGGCTCGTGCTCGGCCGGCTCGCCTCGATCATCGCCATGCGCCTGCGCGGCAAGCACAAGCCGACGTTCACCCCGCATATCGATTGCGGCGACAACGTCGTCGTCATCAATGCCGAGAAGGTTCGCCTGACCGGCCGCAAGGCCGAGCGCGAAATCTTCTACTGGCACACCGGCCATCCCGGCGGCATCAAGGGCGAGACCCTGGGCAAGCGCCTCGAAGGCCGCTTCCCGGAGCGCGTCCTGATCAAGGCCGTCGAGCGCATGATCACCCGCGGTCCGCTCGGCCGCGCGCAGATGAAGAACCTGCGCGTCTACGCCGGACCGAAGCACGAGCAGGAGGCCCAGCAGCCGGAGAAGCTCGATGTTGCCGCTATGAACCGCAAGAATTCGAGGATCGGCTGACATGGCTACTGAACTTTCGACGTTCGCGGAACTGAAGAAGGCTCCGGCCGGCGACGAGCAGGCGCCCGCGCCGGCCCGCGTCAAGGAAATCGACGCGCAGGGCCGCGCCTATGCGACGGGCCGGCGCAAGAACGCAGTGGCCCGCGTCTGGGTGAAGCTCGGCACCGGCAAGATCACCATCAACGGCCGCGACCAGACGATCTACTTCGCGCGTCCGACCCAGCGCATGATGATCCAGCAGCCGTTCGACGTCTCCGAGCGCGGCGGCCAGTTCGACGTGGTCGCCACCGTCTCCGGCGGCGGACTTTCGGGCCAGGCGGGCGCGGTGCGTCACGGCATCTCGCAGGCGCTGACCAAGTTCGAGCCGGGGCTCCGCGGCACCATCAAGGCCAACGGCTTCCTCACCCGCGACAGCCGCGTGGTCGAGCGCAAGAAGTACGGCCGGGCCGGCGCCCGCGCACGCTTCCAGTTCTCCAAGCGCTAGACCGGCGATTGGACTATCCTCGAAGGGCGCCGCAAGGCGCCCTTCGTTTATGTGGCCCTTTGTTCGTTTGAAGAGGCGATCCGATGTCTGGTCTCATCGTGCCGTTCAAGGGCTTCATTCCCAAGGTCGATCCGTCGGCCTTCATCGCGCCCAACGCGACGCTGATCGGCGAGGTCGAGATCGGCGCCAACTGCGGCATCTGGTACGGCTGCATCCTGCGCGGCGACGGGCCGGGCATCCGCATCGGCGAGAATTCCAACCTGCAGGACGGCACGGTCGTCCATGTCGCCGGGCGCGGCCTCATGACCATCGTCGGCCGCAACGTGTCGGTCGGCCATATGGCGTTGCTGCATGCCTGCGAAGTCCATGACGATGCCTTCATCGGCATGAACTCGACCGTGCTCGACGGCGCCGTGGTCGAGAGCGGCGCGATGGTGGCGGCCGGCGCCGTCGTGACGCCGCGCAAGATCGTGCGCTCGGGCGAACTCTGGGCAGGCAATCCGGCGCGGAAGCTGCGCGACATCACCGAGAAGGACCGCGAGATGTTCCGGCGCGTCGTCGGCCACTACATCGAACTCGCCAACGCCCATCGTCTCGCCAATGCCCATCGCCCAATCGAGCAAAAGGCAGGCGAACAGAAGGCGGCCGAGCAGAAGGCGGCGGAGTAGGGCCGCGCATGATCGCGCGCGACTACGACTACATCATCGTCGGCGCCGGATCGGCCGGCGCCGTGCTGGCGGCGCGGCTGAGCGAGGATCCCCGCATCAGGGTGCTGCTGCTCGAGGCCGGCCGCGATTTCCGCTCGGCCGAGACGCCCGAGCACATCCGCATTCCCAACCCCATGCGGGCGATCGGCGACGACGACTATCGCTGGCCCAACCTGCTGGCGCGCCGCACCGATCGGCAGGAGCCGAAGCTCCTGTGGCGCGGTCGAGCCGTGGGCGGCAGCTCCACCATCAACGGCCAGATCGCCATCCGCGGCGTGCCCGACGATTTCGAGCGCTGGCGGGACGCGGGCTGCACCGGCTGGGGCTGGACCGATGTCCTGCCGTACTTCAACAAGCTCGAGACCGACGTCAATTTCGGCGATGCGCCTTACCATGGCGACAGCGGTCCGATTCCGGTCTATCGCGCGCCCGTCGCGGACTGGGGCAGGGTCGATCGGGCGCTGAAGGAGTCCTCGGTCGCGCTGGGCTACGGCTGGTGCGAGGATCACAACGCCCCCGAAGGCACCGGCGCGTCGCCTTACGCGATCAACAGCCGGGCGGGCGTGCGCGTGTCGACCAACGACGGCTATCTGGAGCCGGCGCGCGGTCGCTCCAATCTGCAGATCGTCGGCAATGCCGTGGTGTCGAGCTTCCAGTTCGAGGGCAACCGCGCGCATGTGAGCGGCGTGCACGTGCAGGTGAATGGCCAGAGCTTCACGCCGCGCGCCACCCGCGAAGTCATTCTCTCGGCCGGCGCCATCCATTCACCCGCCATCCTGCAGCGCTCGGGTATCGGACCGGCCGACTGGCTAAAATCGCTGGGCGTGCGGGTGATCGCCGATCTGCCGGTCGGCGAGAACCTGCTCGATCATCCGGCGATGCCGCTCTACCTCCACCTCAAGGACGAGGCGCGGGTCGGCACCATGATGCATCGCCACACCAATTGCTGCCTGCGCTATTCATCGGGCCTGGGCGGGGCAGGCGAGAACGACATGATCGTCATCGCCGGCAATCTCGTGTCGCTGGGCGGCGGCGACACCTCGAAGGGACGCCTGGTCGTTTCGGTCTATCAGGCTTTCAGCCAGGGGCAGGTGCGCATCACGACCATCGACCCGGCGATCGATCCGCGCATCGACGAGCGGATGCTGTCGGACGAGCGCGACCTCGTGCGCATGCGCGACGGCGTGCGTCGTGTTCGCGAACTCGGCCTGCATGAGAGTGTGCGCGCCATCACCACGCGCGTGGACTATGGCTCGACCGGTCGATCGATCGAGGAGGAGCTCACGCCGGCGGAACTCGACGATTGGCTGTTCGCCGAATGCTCGGATGCCCAGCACGCCAGCGGCACCTGCCGCATGGGCGCGCGCGACGACAAGAGGTCGGTCGTCGATGCGGAATGCCGCGTCATCGGCTGCTCGGGCCTCCGGGTGATCGACGCCTCGGTCATGCCCGAGGTGGTGCGCGCCAACACGCACCTGACGACCGTGATGATGGCCGAAAAGATGGCTGACAGACTCAAAGCTTCGGCCTAGGCGGCCCGGAAGGACGAACAGAGTGCTGGCACTGCCAGCATCTGCCATGAATTCCGGTATGGTGGCGCTTGCATTGCGCCGGCCTTTTCATTCCGGCACGAGCAGCCGCTGCGACACCTGGGAAACAGGTGTGCCGGGGCTTGTGCAAACGAAGAAGTCACGGAAGTCGATAAAAGCCTGTGGAACAAGGCTTATCCGCAAGTCGCGGACACCATTGCGGACAACACGCGTGACATTCAGCTGTCCACAAATAGCGGGCGAAACGCCCGCCGTTATTGGCTTTCCGGCGCGCGGAGAGCCGAAATCGTCAAACTGCTTTCAGGGAGGACTTCGGCGAGCGTCGGTCACACGCCGGAGCGAACCTGCACGTAGCTGCCGGGTGCATCCTCGATGGCGGGCAGGGCGCCCTCGCCAGGAACGCGCGCCGGAACCTTGGGGCCCGACTTCTCGGATAGCCACTTGTCCCAGTCGTTCCACCACGAGCCGGGAAACTCCTTGGCGCCGGCCTGCCATTCGGCGAGCGTCGGTGGATTCTTGGCCGTTTCGTTCAGCCAATGCTGGTACTTCTTGGCGCGCGGCGGATTGACGACGCCGGCGATATGGCCAGAGCCCGCGAGCATGAACCGGATCGGGCCACTGTAGATTTGGGTTGCCTTGTAGACCGAGCGGGCCGGCGCGATATGGTCTTCCTTGCCGGCCTGGATGTAGACGGGGATCGTGATCTTGTGCAGGTCGATCGGGGTATTGTCGATGACGATGCCGCCCGGCCGGCTCAGCAGGTTGTTCTGGTACATGTTGCGCAAATAGTAGCTGTGCATCGCCGCCGGCATGCGCGTGGCGTCGGCGTTCCAGTACAGCAGGTCGAACGGGAAGGGGTCCTTGCCCATCAGGTAGTTGTTCACCACGAACGACCAGATGAGATCGTTGGCGCGCAGGAGGTTGAACGTCGTCGCCATCTCGCTGCCCTCGAGATAGCCCTTCTTCGACATCATCTCCTCGATGCTGGCGAGCTGGTCCTCGTCGATGAAGACCCCGAGTTCGCCGGGCTCGGTGAAATCGACCTGGGCGGTGAAGAAGGTGCAGGCGGCGATGCGGTCGTCGCCGCGGGCCGCCATGTAGGACAAGGTCGCGGCCATCAGCGTGCCGCCGATGCAGTAGCCGATCGACGACACCTGGCGCTGGCCGGTGGCCTGCTCGATCGCACCGAGCGCCGCCAGCGGGCCCAGCTTCATGTAGTCCTCGAATACGAGCTTGCTGAGGCGCTCGTCGGGATTGACCCAGGAGATGACGAACACCGTATAGCCCTGTTCGGTCGCCCACTTGATGAACGAGTTCTCGGGCTTGAGATCGAGGATGTAGAACTTGTTGATCCACGGCGGCACGATCAGCAGCGGTATCGCGTAGACCTCGGCGGTCGCCGGCGCGTACTGGATCAGCTGCATCAACTCGTTCTGGTAGACGACCTTGCCGGGCGAGGTGGCGACGTTCTTGCCGACCTTGAAGGCATCCAAGTCGGTCTGGCGGATCGCAAGCTTGCCTTTGCCGCGCTCGAGATCGCCCAACAGGTTCTGCAGGCCCTTGAGGAGGTTCTCACCTTTAGACTCGACGGTGGCCTTGACGACCTGCGGGTTGGTCAGCGCGAAATTGGACGGCGACACCGCATCGATGAACTGCCGGGTATAGAAGTCGACCTTCTTCGCCGTCTTCTCATCGACGCCTTCGACTTCCTTGACGGTGCCCTGCAGCCAACGGGCAGTCAGCAGGTAGGACTGCTTCAGGTAGTCGAAGACCACCTCGTCCTTCCAGGCGGGATCGTTGAAGCGCTTGTCGCCCTTGGCCGGCTCGGCCAGCGGTTCGACCTTCTGGCCCATCATGCGCTGGGCGGTGATTTCCCACAGCTTGAGGTACTGCTGCCAGAGCGCCATCTGGGCCTGAACCAGCCGATTGGGGTCGGCCAGCATCTTGGCGGTGAAATCCATGAAGGTCTGGGTGAGGCCGAGCGGATCGGTGGGCTGGCTGCTGTCGGCCTTGTAGCGTTCGGCAAATTCCTGCAGCAGCTTCTGGCTGCGTTCGGCGATATTCGTGAACGCTGCCTGCATCTTCTCGGCTTCGGCCGGCGACACTCCAGGAAAGGCAGCTGGGGCAGGCGTCTCAGACATACGTTTCCCCTTCTGAATCATCGACCTTGTGGCGTTTCTTGCGGAACTTTCTCCGTCCCGGTACCATACCTTGTGCTTGCATGCCCAAGTCGCCGAAGACTTGTATATAGGTAGGCTGCGACAACAGACGGGTCAAATTTCCTCTCGGCTTCCGCTAAACACAATAAGGGAGTCGGGCTTCAAGCGGGTGACAATGATGCAGAGAGAACAACACACGATCGGCGGCCGTGGCCTGTGGTTCGGCCTCGTCGGCGTGTCTGCGTTGGCGCTCCTGTCGGGCTGCGGGATGTTCGGCGACAGCACGCCGGTGCAAAAGGTCAAGGCGCGTCCGGGTGCCGATGCATCGGTCACGGCAAGTGCCAGCCTGCCATCTGCTAATCCCGGCCGCCAATATGATGCGGGTATCGCGCCTGTCGACGAGACCCGCACGGTCCCGCAGCTCGGCTCCATTGTTGCCGGCCGCGGTGGTCAGAAGGCCCAGAAGGAAGCCATCGAGAAGGAAGCCGCCGACCGCGACGCCAAGGCGCGCGAGCAACGCCAGGCACGCACTGCCGCCGAAAAGGAGGCCAAGAGCAAGGCGCCGGCGGAAGATTCCAAGAAGGGGACGCCGCCTGTTGCCGGCGAGCCGACGCCAGGCCCTGCGCCCGCACCCGTCGTGGCGGTCCCGCCAGCTCCCGTCGCGGAACCGGCCCCCGCGCCGCCAGCAGTGGCACCCGCACCAGTGGTCGTGCCGGAGCCGGTTGCACCGCCGGCGCCGCCTGCCGATCCCAACAAGGCATTCATTCCGCCGCCGGGCTGGGCGCCTCCAGGCCAGCCTCCGGCGCCTAGCGTTGCGTCGGCCGCGCCTGTGGTGACGACTCCGGTCGCACCGCCGCCGGCCGCCGTAGTGACGACGATGGTCGAACCGCCGGCGCCGGCGGCAATGGTTGCGACGCCGACGCCAATCGTTGCGACACCTGCGCCGATAGTGGCCGAGGCAGCGCCGGCGCGCGCCTCCGATCCCAACAAGGCGTTCGTTCCGCCGCCAGGCTGGGCTCCTCCCGGACAGGCCGCGCCGACAGTCATAGCGTCGGCACCGCCGGCGCCATTACAGGCGCCTGTGCCGGTCGCCGCGCCGGCGGCTGAGCCCGCGGCGCCGACGCCTGTGCCGCAGTCCATGACCGTTGCGGTAGCGCCGGTGCGTTCAGGCGATCCCGACAAAGCCTTCGTGCCGCCACCGGGCTGGACACCGCCAGGTCAGTCGCCGGCGCCGGTTGTCGCTTCGCTCGCCGAAGTTCCCGCGCCACCAGCTTCGCCCGTAACGCCGCCGACGGCTGCGCCGACCGCGTCGCCGGTGATCTTGGCGTCGGCGCAATCGGTCAGTCTGGTGCCGACTCCGGCCGTGGCTACTTCTTCACCGTCTCCCGTGGGTCGCGGTGATCCCAACAAGGCCTTTGTGCCGCCGCCGAATTGGACGCCGCCGAACCAAACTGCGGCGCCTGTCGTTGCGACGGCTGCCCCATCGGTCACAGCACCGATACCCACACCGGCCCCCGCGCCAATCGTCTCGGCCGCGGTAGAGCCGGCGCCGCTCGTCGCTGTTTCTGCGCCGGCACGTCCCGCCGATCCGAACAGAGCCTTTGTCCCGCCAACGGGTTGGGTGCCACCGAGCCGGGCGCCGGTGGGTGCCGATCTACTCTCGACGCCAACGGCGCGCGTGGCTTCTCCCGTTGCAGCACCGACTCCGATCGTCTCGACTCCGATCGTCTCGACTCCGATCGTCTCGACACCGATCGTCTCGACACCGGTCGCGCCGCCGTCGCCAGCGCCTGTCGTGATGGCTGCCGTGGCTCCGGCAGCGGTGTCCGAGCCTGCGCCACCGCCGGCCGCAATGCCGCCAGTTCCGGTGGCCGACCCGAGCAAGGCCTTCGTACCGCCGCCGGGTTGGGTGCCTCCGAGTCAGCCACGATCGCAGGAAGTGGCGGCAGCACCGGCCCCGCGTCCCGAGCCAGCGCCGGTGGTCGTGACGGCGCCGCGCCAGGAGCCGGTGGTCGTGACGCCTACGGCGCCGCCGGTCGTGGCGATGCCGGCCATGGCAGCACCGATCGTGGCAACGCCGGTATCCTTGTCGGCTGCGCCGCGGATCGAGGCCAATATCGCGACCGCGCAATCGGGTGCGGTGCCGTTCAGCGACGTCAGGTCGCCGCCCTTCGGCGGGCCGATGCAGGTCGCGGTGATTCAGTTCGGGCGCAGCTCGTCCGGACTGGGCGGTAACGACTACGACGTGCTGGCACGCGTGGCAGAGATTCAGCGTCGCAATGGTGGCACGGTCCGTGTCGTGGCCCATGCCGATCAGGATGCCTATGGCGCCTCGTCGGCGCAGATCGAGCGCGGCAACTTCGAAGTGTCGCGCCGTCGCGCACTCGCGGTGGCCCAGCAGCTCCGCTCGCTCGGCGTTCCCCGGGACCGCATCATTGCCGAAGCCGCCTCCGACGAGGAGCCGATCTATCAGACCAGTACTGCCCGCGGCATTGCCGCCAACCGGCGCGCCGAAGTCTTCATCGACTTCTAGTTCGCCAAGGAAGAACAAGATGGACGATTCCGAATTTCATAGGCTGAAGCGCCTGCCGCCCTACGTGTTCGCGGAAGTGAATGCCATGAAGGCGCGCGCTCGCGCCGCCGGTCAGGACGTGATCGACCTCGGCATGGGCAATCCCGACCTGCCGACTGCTCCGCACATCGTGGCCAAGCTCGCCGAGGCCGCCGGCAACCCGCGCGCGCACGGCTACTCCGCATCGCGCGGCATTCCGGGCCTGCGCAAGGCGCAGGCGGCCTATTACGCACGCCGCTTCAACGTCGATCTCGATCCCGAGAGCGAGATCATCGTCACGCTGGGATCGAAAGAGGGGCTCGCCAACCTCGCGCAGGCCATCACCTCACCGGGCGACACAGTGCTGGTGCCCAATCCCAGTTATCCGATTCATCCCTACGGCTTCATCATTGCCGGCGGCTCGGTGCGCCACATCCCGGTGCCGGGCAGTACGTCGCTTGCCGAATTCCTGCCGGCGCTCGAGCGTGCGGTGCAGCACGCGGTCCCCAAGCCGTTGGCGCTGGTGCTGAACTATCCGTCGAACCCGACAGCCCAGGTCGTCGACCTCGATTTCTATGGTGCGATCGTCGATTTCTGCAAACGCCAGGGCATCTGGATCCTGTCGGACCTCGCCTATGCCGAGATCTACTTCGACGGCGTGCCGCCACCTTCGGTGCTGCAGGTTCCGGGCGCGCGCGACATCGCCATCGAGTTCACCTCGATGAGCAAGACCTATTCGATGGCCGGCTGGCGTATCGGCTTCGCGGCTGGCAACAAGACGCTGATCACGGCGCTGACGCGCATCAAGTCCTACCTCGACTACGGCGCCTTCACGCCGATCCAGGTCGCGGCGACGGCGGCATTGAACGGTCCGCAGGATTGCGTCGCCGAGGCGCGCAACACCTACAAGGAGCGCCGCGACGTCCTGATGGAAGGCCTGCTTGCCGCCGGCTGGGACCTGCCGGCGCCGTCGGCCAGCATGTTCGCCTGGGCGCCTATCCCGAAGGACTTCGCCGAGTTGGGCTCGCTCGCCTTTTCCAAGCTGCTGCTCACCCAGGCAAATGTCGCGGTCTCGCCCGGCATCGGCTTCGGCGAGCATGGTGACGCGCATGTGCGAATAGCGCTGGTCGAGAACAAGCACCGTATCCGCCAGGCCGTCCGCAACATCCGCCAGGTGATGGCCGATCCGGCGCGCTCGATCGATCTCTACCTGCGTGGCGTTGGGGACAATATCACCCCGATCAAGGCTCGCGCCTAGCTGCATCCTGTCGTATCAGGCGCCCATGAAAACACCCCTCAGAATTGGCATCGCCGGTCTCGGCACGGTTGGTGCTGGCGTGGTCAAGCTGCTGGCCGAGCACGGCCGGCTGCTGGCGTTGCGTGGCGGACGTCCTCTGAAGCTGGTCGCGGTCAGCGCCCGCTCGCGGACCAAGAAGCGCGACATCGATCTCGCCGGCATTCGCTGGGAGAAGGATCCGCTGGCGCTGGCAACGGCTCCCGATATCGACGTCGTCGTCGAACTGATCGGCGGCAGCGGCGGGATCGCCCGTCGCCTGGTGCAGAAAGCGCTGACGTCCGGCAAGCACGTGGTCACCGCCAACAAGGCGCTGCTGGCACTGCATGGCGCCGAGATTGCGGCGCGGGCCGAGAAGAAGGACCGCATTCTCGCCTTCGAAGCCGCGGTCGCGGGCGGCATCCCGATCATCAAGGCGCTGCGTGAGGGCCTGGTCGGCAATCGCGTGCGGCGCCTCTACGGCATCCTCAACGGCACCTGCAACTACATCCTGACGACGATGCGCGAGACCGGGCGCGATTTCGATGTCGTGCTCGCCGAGGCCCAGGCCGCGGGCTACGCCGAAGCCGACCCGAGCTTTGACGTCGACGGTATCGATGCCGCCCACAAGCTCGCGGTGCTGACAGGGGCTGCATTTGGCGCCCGGGTCAATTTCGCCGGCATCCACGTCGAAGGCATCCGGCGCGTGACGTCGATGGACATCCAGTTCGCCGAGGAACTCGGCTATCGCATCAAGCTGCTGGGACTGGCGCGCGAGACGAAACACGGCATCGAGCAGCGCGTGCATCCGTGCATGGTGCCGCTGGCGACGCCGATCGCCCATATCGAGGGCGTGTTCAATGCCGTCGTGATCGACGGCGATTTCGTCGGCACCACGATGTTCCAAGGCCGCGGCGCGGGGCAGGGGCCGACCGCCTCGGCGGTCGTGGCCGACCTGGTCGACGTCGCGCGCGGCCGTCACATGCCGGCGTTCGTGGTTCCGGCCGAGCGCTTGGCGGACAGGCCGGCGTCGCCTATGGATCGCCATGTCGGCGCCTATTACATGCGCCTGATGGTGCAGGACCGGCCGGGCGTTATCTCGGCAGTCTCGGGCGCACTTGCCAAGGAGCGCATCTCGCTGGAATCGATGCTGCAGCGCGGCCGTTCGCAATCGGGCGAAGTGCCGGTGGTGCTGACGACGCACGAGACGGAAGAAGCGGCGATGCGACGCGCTTTGGCGCGCATCGCCAAACTGAAGGCAGTGGCCGAAGAGCCCTGCCTGATCAGGATCGAGGCATTCTAGGAAGGCGCTTTAGACGCCATACGGAGGAAGCTATGTCGGACGTAGGGAAGATGGACCGCAATCTGGCGCTGGAAGCGGTACGCGTCACCGAAGCGGCGGCGCTCGCGGCCTCCAAGCTGATGGGGCGCGGCGACGAGAAGATGGCCGACCAGGCGGCAGTCGATGCCATGCGCAGCGCGCTGAATACGCTTTCGATCGAAGGCACCGTGGTGATCGGCGAGGGCGAGCGCGACGAGGCGCCGATGCTCTACATCGGCGAGAAGGTCGGAGCCGGCGGGCCCAAGATCGATATCGCCCTCGATCCGCTCGAGGGCACCACCATCACCGCCAAGGGTCTGCCCAACGGGCTCGCCGTCATGGCGATGGCCGAGCATGGTGGGTTCCTCAACGCGCCCGACGTCTACATGGACAAGATCGCGGTCGGTGGCGGCTTGCCCGAGGGCATCGTCGATCTCGACAAGTCTGCCAAGCAGAACCTGGTCGATCTCGCCAAGGCGAAGAAGGTCGATGTGGCCGACCTGGTGGTCTGCATCCTCGATCGGCCGCGCCACTCCGAGCTGATCGCCAAGGTTCGCGAGGCGGGCGCGCGCATCATGCTGATCGGCGACGGTGACGTGTCCGGCGTGATCGCCACCTCGACCGGCGATTCAGGCATCGACATCTACATGGGCTCGGGCGGCGCGCCGGAAGGCGTGCTGGCGGCGGCGGCGTTGCGCGCCATCGGCGGCCAGATCCAGGGCCGGCTGCTGTTCCGCAACGACGACGAGAAGGCACGGGCCCGCAAGTGGGGCATCACCGATCTCAATCGCAAATATTCGATGACCGACATGGCCAAGGGCGACGTCATGTTTGCCGCGACAGGCGTCACGTCGGGATCGATGCTGAAGGGCGTGCGCCGCTTCCACAACGGCGCCGAGACCCATTCGATCGTGATGCGTTCGAAGACCGGCACCGTGCGCTGGATTTCGGCGCACCACAATTTCTCGATCAAGACCGGCCTGCCGAGCTGGGCCTAGGGCCAGCGTGGAACGCGGCGAGCGCGCGGCATTTCTCGGCGTCGAACGGTCTCTGACCGGACGACGCTGGGCTGCGCGGCTGGTCGATGAGCGCACGGCGCTGGCGATCGCGCAGCGTCACGGATTGCCGGAGCCGGTGGCGCGGTTGCTGGCGGCGCGTGATGTCGATCTCGACGCGGTGCCGGACTTCCTCGATCCGACGCTGCGCCGGTTCCTGCCCGATCCGTCGCATCTCAAGGACATGGATGTCGCCATCGCGCGGCTGGCGCATGCGGTGAAGGGCGGCGAGCGCATCGTGGTGTTCGGGGACTATGACGTCGATGGTGCCACCTCCTCGGCGTTGCTGCTGCGCTTCTTTCGTGCCGTCGGCGGCAATATCGGCGTCTACATTCCCGACCGGCGCAAGGAAGGCTATGGCCCCAACACCGCGGCGCTTCTGAAGCTGAAGGCCGACGGCGCGGCGGTCGTGATTACCGTCGATTGCGGCGTGACGGCCTTCGAGCCGCTGGCCGAAGCCCGGCGGGCAGGGCTCGACACCATCGTCATCGACCATCACATGGCCGAGATCGCGTTGCCCGACGCCATCGCGGTCGTCGATCCCAACCGCCTGGACGACGAGAGCCCGCACAAGCAGATGGCGGCAGTGGGCGTGGCTTTCCTCCTGGCCGTCGGCGTCAACCGGATGCTGCGCGATGCCGGCTGGTACGGCGCGGCTGATCGCACGGAACCCGATCTGCGTCAGTGGCTCGATCTCGTGGCGTTGGGCACGGTGTGCGATGTCGTGCCGCTCACCGGAGTTAACCGGGCGCTGGTTCGCCAGGGCCTCAAGGTCATGGCCGAAAGACGCAACATAGGCCTCGCAGCACTTGCCGACGTTGCCCGCCTCAAGGAGGCGCCGGAGGCTTATCACCTTGGCTTTCTGCTCGGACCCCGGGTCAATGCCGGCGGTCGCGTCGGCCAGGCCGACCTCGGCGCGCGATTGTTGTCGAGCGACGATCCGCACGAAGTGGGTGCCCTGGCGCTTCGGTTGGACGAGTTCAATGCCGAGCGGCGGGCGATCGAGCGCGATGTGCTCGATCAGGCGATCTCGCGGGTCGAGGGACTTTACGGGCCCGATCGTCGAGGCATGCCGGCAGCTCTGGTGGTCGAAAGCGACGGCTGGCATGTCGGTGTCATCGGTATCGTCGCCAGTCGGTTGGTCGAACGCTATGGCCGTCCGGCCTTCGTGATCGGCCTCGACGGCGACCTGGGCAAGGGCTCGGGCAGATCCGTGCGCGGCGTCGACCTCGGCGCGGCGGTAATTGCAGCCCGCCAGGCCGGTCTGCTGGTGAACGGAGGGGGGCATGCCATGGCGGCGGGCCTGACGGTAACCCGTGAAGCCTTGTCCGGTCTGGCGCGCTTTCTCGACGAACGCATCGGACCGCAGCTCGGCGCAGCGCCGCCGGTACGCGAACTCGGCGTCGACGCTGCTTTGTCGCCGAGTGCGGCGACCCGGGAACTGGTCGACATGATTGAGCGTGTTGGCCCGTTCGGCGCCGGCAACGCCCTGCCGAGATTCGTTCTCACCAATACTCGGGTCAGCTACGCCCAGACGGTGGGCGAGGGCCATGTGCGCTGCACCCTGATCGGGTCGGAACGCGGCCGCGTCGAGGCGATCGCCTTCCGCGCCAACCAGACCGCGCTGGGGCCGGCCCTCCTGGATCCAGCCCGGCCGGTCCTCCATGTGGCTGGAGCCCTTCGTATCGATCGTTTCGGAGGGCGTGAAACCATTCGTCTGCAAATTGACGATGCGGCCGCCGGTGCGGGGGCGGTGCTTGCTTGATTTCGCGGCCTCCAACCGCTACATGCAGCCGCTCTTTCGGCCTCGTCCCCATCGTCTAGAGGCCTAGGACACCGCCCTTTCACGGCGGCGACGCGGGTTCGAATCCCGCTGGGGACGCCAATCCATAATATCCAATAAAATCAACCTTAAATGATGCGATAGAGAGCCTTTCTACCGCATTCTACCGCAATCTGTTAGATTCGCTCCCTCTACCGCAAGGGAAACGATGGATCATGGCTGAGTTGAAGGGGCTACGAAAAGAGGGAACTCGTCCATGGGCGTGGGAGAAGGCAATCCCGGCACGCTTCCGCGACCTCTTCGGAGGAATGCAGAAGCACTACGTTTCGCTGAAGACCCACGACTACGACGAGGCAGTGCGTAGGGGCATCCTCGCCAAGCGGGAGTTCGAGGAAAAGTGTGGGACTGGGTCGAGCCCCATTCAGGTCGATATCGCCACAGTGGCCGGAATCGTCTTCGAGGACGTGATGCACCGGCCGGAAGGAATGACCCCCCGGGAAGCTATAGTCCGGGGGGTGGCACGGCATAAACGGGCCGATCATCCACTGGTCCAGAGCTTCCCCGATGAGGGCCCAACCTTCGACCGGATGGCCGACATCGTCGAGAAGATGTGGAAAGCCTCCGCGATGAGCCTCCCGGAGTTGCGGCACCGGGTCACCCAGAAGTCGCTGACCTTGGAGGAGCAGGCCGTGGAGTGGGTCAAGACCAAGCCCCCCCTAACCGCGAAGACCATCGACCAATACATCCACGATGTCGGTATGTTCTCCCGCTGGTACGAGGGATCAAGGAATGAACTTGCTCTAGGAGCGGCGATCAACCGAAGGGACGCGAACGACTTCGTCCTCCATCGGATGAAGGCGAACGAGTCCAAGAGCACGATCATGCGTCGTCTCGCGGGGCTGATGGTCTACAAGTCCGGCCAGTTCTCCGACGACAACCCCTTCGCCAACGTTACCAGCCGTATCGATATTCACGGTCCCCGGAGGGTGATTCGCGACTTCAGCGATCCAGAGGTCCGGCTCCTGTTCAAGGAATCCAAGGAGTGTGACATCAACGTTCAATGGGTTACCCGGCTCGCTCTCTACACGGGTATGCGGTTGAACGAGATGTGCACGCTCCGGACCGATGACCTCGTTTCCGTGCAGATCGGCAAGGAGAAGGTCTGGTACCTACA
>JAQSDT010000700.1 GCA_029946075.1 bacterium
ACTCTACCCAAATCGCTTCCTGCGCCATTCGATCAGTTTGGCGCTGACTTCTTCCGGCTTTTCCTGCTGTGTCCAATGACCGCTGTCCCGCACCAGATATTTCTCGAGATCGGGAATAATCTTTTCCATGCCGTCGGCGGCCGAGGGCGGCAGCACCGCGTCGTTCTCGGCCATGATCATCAGCGACGGCACCCGCACGGTATGGTCGAGCCCTTCGGAGCGCTGCCAGTTGCGCGTAAAGTTGCGGTACCAGTTGATGCCGCCGGTGAAGCCGGTCCTGGTGAAGGCATCGACGAACACCTTCTTCTCTTCCGGAGACAGGATCGGCGTGCGCGGATCGTATTTGGCGTCATAGGCCGCGATCATCTGCGGGAACGCCAGATTGGTCTTGGCCGAAGCACCGAGGCCGGCTGTCGCTGGAGCCGCCGGCGCGTCGTCCTTGCGCGGCAGCGGCTTGCGCATGAAGGCATCGAAAGTCTGCTCGACGCGGCTGCCGAAAATCTTGTCCGGCTCGCGGGCAGGGTCCTGAAACTGCACGATATACATGCTGTCGCCGAACCGCTTGCGGAACAGCTCGATCGGATCGGCCGGCAAACGGTCGTAATGCGGCGTGTTGACGCCGATCACGCCGGCGACGCGGTCGATGTGGCGCAGCGGCATCTGCCAGACGATGAAGCCGCCCCAGTCGTGGCCGACGAAGATCGCCTTGTCGATCTTGAGATGATCGAGCAGTCCGACGAGATCGCCGGTCAGGTGCTCCATGTCGTAGGCCTCGACCGGCTCGGGCCGGTCGGTGGCGCCATAGCCGCGCTGGTCCGGGGCAATGACCCGGATGCCGGCCTCGCTCAAGGCCTTGATCTGGTGACGCCAGGAGAACGCCATCTCCGGCCAGCCATGACAGAGCACCACGGGCGGCGTGTCGGACTTCGGTCCAGCCTCGTAGTAACCCATGCGAATACCGTTCACCTGGGCGAACTGGAGCGGCGGCATTTCAATCATCACAGAACCCTATTCGGCCGCGCTGGTCATGCTCGGCGGCGGCGCATAGGCCGCCTCCAGCGCTTCAAACTCGCGAGGGAGCATGTCGCACAAAACCTGGACATGGGGAATGATGTTGGCGCCGGCTATGAAGCCGAAATCGAGCTGGTCGCGGTAGCTCTGCACGGTGATGTTGAGCGCGATGCCGTGCGTCGAGATCGACACCGGGAAGATGTGCAGGAGCTCGGCGCCGGCGGCATATAACGTCTGCCGCGGCCCCGGCACGTTGGACACCGTGATGTTGGCCGACGGCGGCAATACGTTCGACAGATCCGAACGGCTGTAGAGCAGCGCCAGGATCTGCACCATGATCGGCGCGCCCAGCATCGAAAGGTTCGACACCTGCGGCATCAGCGCGCGCAGCGGATGCGACATTTCCTTGGACTTGGTGGATTGCGCGATGATCGCCTCCAGCCGCGCCTTGGGATCCTCGATGTTGGTGGCGATCGAGCAGATCATGCCGAACACCTGGTTGTTGGCCTCGGTGTTGCCCTCCTCGCGCAGCGAGATCGGCACCGCCGCGGTCATCGACTTGGCGGGCAAGGCACCTCGCTCCAGCAGGTAGCGACGGACGACGCCGGAGGAGAGCGCCAGCACGACGTCGTTGAGCTTGCCGCCGGAGGCTTTCGCCAGCGCCTTGGCCCGCGACAGCGAGATCGACGTGCCGGCAAAGCTGCGCTCCGACGAGATCGCCTTGTTCAGAATGGTCGGCGGCGAAACCATGCTGGCGATGCTGTCGCGCGACTTCGGATCGGAGATCTTTCCGACCACGTCGGAGACGCTCTTGAGCATGGTCGGAATGCTGCCGGCGAATTTCACCGCGCTCTCGATCTGGAACATGGCGTTGTCGAACAGGATCGAGCCGAGATCGCTCTTGCCCGAACGCGGCAGGTCCAGCGTCTTCGGCGTCGAGGAGCCGTCGAACGGCTGACGCCAGAGCTGCTGGTAGGAATCGATCAGATTGGCGGCGATGTCGCGCGCCTCGTTGCCGCCCTTGACCTGCGGGATCGGCTTCTCGACCTCGCGCGGCACCGGCGTGACGTCGTAGATCATGTTGGTCAGCGCGGCGCCGGCGCCGCCGTCGATGCAGGCATGGTGCATCTTGGAATAAAGCCCGATCTCGTTGTCCTTCATGCCTTCGAAAACGTAGAACTCCCACAGCGGCCGGGCGCGGTTGAGCAGCTTTGCATGCATCCAGCCGACGATGCGCTCCAGCGTGGCGCGGTCGTAGGGGGCCGGCAGGCTGCCGCGGAAGATATGGCGATCGATGTCGAACTGGTCGTCCTCGACCCAGGACGGATGGTCGATATCGAGCGGCGCCTTTTCAAGACGCGCCTTGAGGATCGGCGCGATGTGCAGCCGCGAGGCGATCATCGCCTTGAAGTCCTCGAAGAAGTTGCCGTTGTAGTTCTCGGGCAGGCGGAAGATCGCCATGCTCCCGACATGCATCGGCATTTCCGGCGTTTCCAGATACAGAAACGACGCGTCCATCGAAGACAGTTTCCTGGCGTCTGCCATAGCAATCCTCCCACGGTAGAAAACGCGGCGCCCTTAGCGGCGCTTCTGGCGTTCAAAAATCGACTTTATTATTGGAGCATGATCCTATCCGAAATCGCCGCCCTTCCCGCATCACATGCGGGTCAGGCGTTCCGGGTCATGCCCTTGTATCCGTGCCCGGATTCAGGATTGTGCATTTTCAGGGGGGCCATATGCAATGGCAAACGGCCCCGATCGATCAAATTGCTTAAATTCGCCCTCGCCCTGCGCCAGACGATCGGCAACGGCCCATAGCGCGGCGGGATTGACCCCGAGCCCGATATGGCTGGCGAGATGGACCTCGATATTCTCGGCCGTCTTCGAGGGACGCAGCAGGCTGGTGTGCCAGTTCACGATCCCGTCGGTACGGGAGTAGATCGAGGTCGTCGGCACCGGCAGGTCGCCGGCGATCGCTTCCCTGATCTCGGGATTGTCGTTGACGCCTTCGCCCGACAGCATCTCATACAGCTTCGTCGCATTGGTCGCGGTGACGTCATTGGCGAAGGGACTGCCGAGCGTGATCACCGAGCGCACCATGTCGGGCGCCTGCAGCGCCAGATCGCGCGCATAGATGCCGCCGAGACTCCAGCCGACCACGCTGACCTTGCGGCCGGTGTTTTCGTGGATGCGTTGCAGCAGATCGCGCAACGCGCCGCGCTTGGAAGAGACGCCGCCGAAATTGCGGCCCATGTTCCAGGCGTAGGTGTCGTAGCCGAGTTCCTTGAGGTAGCGCCGCATCGGCGCCATCGACAGATCGCTGGCGAGAAAGCCCGGCAGCGCCAGCACCGGATGCCCGTCGCCTTTCGGGGCGCGCATCAACAGCGGCGACAGCAACAGGCTCGAATTCAGTTCGAACAGGCTGCGCGCTTCGGCCAGCATCAGGAACAGGCTCGGCGGCCGCAGCCGTTGTCCTACGCCCGCCATCCTGTCCTCCGCGAGAGCCACCTACCTCTTGTCCTTCTTGGAGCCCATGCCGCCAAGGCCGGCCATGGTCACGAACATATCCTGGAAGCGCTCGGCGATCTTGGGATCGAAGGTGAACCAGCTCTGGATCAGCGATTCCGGCGACACCTTTTCGATGTTGGCCATCATCTGCTGCTGCATCTTGTCCATCACGGCGGTCTGCATCGGCTGCACGTCCGGCAGGCCGAAGAACTGCCTGGCCTCCAGCGGCGTGCAATCTATCTCGACGTTAACCTTCATGACCGCTCCTTTTGCTGGCTTGGGCCAGTATCGCCACGATGTCCCTGATCGCGCAAGGACAAGACCGCCTCCTGGTCCCCCTCAATCGCCCGGTATGGTCAACCAAAGCGTTCGACCGCAAACGGCCTGACATCGGCAAACGGGGTCTCCCCGGTCATCATTTCGGCCAGCAGGCGCCCGGTCGCCGGCCCCAGCGTCAAACCATGGTGCTGGTGGCCGAAATCGAACCACAGGCCGGGATGGCGGGGCGCCTTGCCGATCACCGGCAGCATATCCGGCAGACAGGGACGCGCACCCTTCCAGGGCGCGGCGTCGATCGGTTCGGCGAGCGGAAACAGCTTGTGCGCCTTCGGTATGGCCCGCTCGACCTGGACCGGCGTCGGCGGCGCATCGCGATGGGCGAACTCGGCCCCGGTCGTCAGGCGAATGCCCCGGTTCATCGGCGCCAGCAGAAAACCCTGATCGGCATCGAGCACGGGGTGATTCAGCACCGCGTTGCCCTGCGCCTTTAGATGGATGTGATAGCCGCGCTTGACCTGCAGCGGGATCGAATAGCCGAGCGGCGCGAAAATCTGGTCGGACCACGGTCCCATCGCCACCACGACCTCGCGCGCGGTGATGGTGCCTTCCAGCGTCGCCACCCGCCATCGTCCGCCGGATTGTTCGAGCGTGCGCGCATCGCCGACCAGAAACCGCCCGCCCTTGCGGCCGAACAGCGCAGCATAGGCCTTGGCGAGGCCGCCCGGATCCGGCACGAATCCCGGTGCGGGAAAGTGGATGGCGCCGGTGAAGTCGCCGGTCAGATGCGGCTCACGCGCGATAACCGCCGGCGCATCCAGCACGTCGCCGGTGACGCCATGCTCGCCGGCGCGCTTGAGGTCGGCGACCGCGCCCGCCAGCGTCGCTTCCGAACGAAACAGCTTGATCCAGCCGGTTCGCCGCAACAACTCCGGCACGTTGGCCTCCGTGATCAGCGCCTCGTGCTCGATCAGGCTGCGCTTGATCAGCGGCAATTCCGCCATCGCGCTGTGCAGCGCACGCTCCGGCGAGGACGCCAGGAAGTAACGCACCAGCCACGGCACGAACGTCGGCAAATCCCTGAAATGGTAGCGAACCTGCGGCGCGCGCAACAACGCGTAGCGCAGGATCTGGCCGACATCCCGCGGAAACATGTAGGGAAACACCGAGGCGACTTCGATCAGGCCGCCATTGCCGTGACTGGTCTCCTCGCCGGCCGCCTCGTGCCGGTCGATCAGCACCACGTCCCGCCCGCGCTGCTGCAGGTGCAGGGCGGCGCCGACGCCGACCATGCCCGCCCCCAGCACAAGCACATCGGTCTTGAGTTCCGCCATCCACCACTCCGAAAGTTCAATGTCACGCGCGTCTGGCCTCGAACCTAGTCATTGCCGCACCGCCGCGCAAACCGGCACGCGCTGCGGGGAAATCGTGCTTGCGCGGCGGCTGGACTTTGGCAACATGGATCGGCAATATCCCGCCACTTCTGCGGGAACAGCAGATATTCGAGCGGGGAAAACGAACAAATGTCGCTACGTCAGTGCTTGCTTGCAGTTGCCACGGTTTCCATCCTCGCGATGGCGCCGGCATCGGCCCAGACCCTGCGCTACGCCAACCAGGGCGACCTCAAATCGCTCGACCCCTATACGCTGAACGAGACCACCACCCATGCGCATCTGGGTCATGTCTATGAAGGGCTGATCGGCCGCGACAAGGACCTGAAGATCGTCCCCGCGCTGGCCGAGCGGTGGGAAATCCCGGAACCGACCCGCTGGCGCTTCTATCTGCGCAAGGGTGTCAAATTCCAGAACGGCGACCCCTTCACCGCCGACGACGTGGTGTTCTCCGCCGACCGCGTTCGCAAGAAGGGGTCCAACCTGCAGACCCGCATTCCCGCCGACGCCAAGGTCGTCAAGGTCGACGACTTCACCGTGGATTTCATCCTGACGACGCCAAATCCCATCATGCATTCGCAATGGGATACCTGGTACATCATGGACAAGAAGTGGGCCGAGGCGAACAACGCCGCCGAGCCGACGCCTGCGGCCGCGACCTCGCCCAGCTTCGCCTCGCTCAACGCCAACGGCACCGGCCCCTTCACCGTCGAGAGCCACCAGCCCGGCGTCAAGACCGTCTACAAGGCCAACCCGAACTGGTGGCAGAAGCCCGAACATAATCTGAAGGAAATCGTCTTCACGCCGATCGGCTCCGACGCGACGCGCGTCGCGGCGCTGCTGTCGGGCGAAGTCGACGTCATCGAGCCGGTTCCGATCCAGGATATCAGTCGCGTCGATTCCAGTCCCAACGCCCAGGTGCTGAAGGGGCCGGAGCTGCGGACCATTTTCCTCGGCATGGACCAGATCCGCGACGAACTGCTGTACTCGAACGTCAAGGGCAAGAACCCGTTCAAGGACATCAAGGTCCGCGAGGCCATTTACAAGGCCGTCGACATCGAGCTGATCAAGACCCGCGTCATGCGCGGCCTGTCGGTGCCTTCGGCGCTGATGATCGCCCCGCAATTGTTCAAGCTGTCCGGCGACTTCACCCGGCCGAAGCTCGATCCCGACGGCGCCAAGAAGCTGCTCGCGGAGGCCGGCTATCCCGACGGCTTCGAAGTCACGATGGACTGCCCGAACGACCGCTACGTCAACGACGCCGCGATCTGCCAGGCCGTCGTCGGCATGCTGGCGCGCATCGGCGTCAAGGTGACGCTGCTGGCCCAGCCCAAGGCGCAGTATTTCGCCAAGGTGCTGAAACCCGGCGGCTACCAGACCTCGTTCTACCTGCTCGGCTGGACCCCCGGCACGCTCGACTCCCACAACGTGCTGCACGACATCATGGGCTGCCGTGACGATCCCAAGTCCGCGCGCGGCGAAGCCAACCTCGGCGGCTACTGCAACAAGAAATTCGACGAGATCGCCGAAAAGGTGCTGCAGGAACCCGACACCACCAAGCGCGACCTGCTGATCAAGCAAGCCTACGAGATCGGCACCAAGGACTTCTCCTATATCCCGCTGCATCAGCAGGCGCTGGCATGGGGTGTTTCCAAGAAGGTGAAACTCAACCAGCGCGCCGACAATCAGGTCCTGCTCTACTGGGCAACCAAACAGGACTAGTCGTTTTCCAGCACAAGGTCCCGGCGGCTTCGCAGCTTCCGGGACTTTTCATTTCCTGACGGCCGTGATGACGCCCGCCTTCGCAACAGCGCAGTGAAAGGAATCCATGCTCGCTTTCACGCTTCGCCGCGCACTCCAGGCCATCGGCGTCATGATCGCGGTCGGCGTGATCGCGTTCTCGATGTTCCGGTTCGCCGGCGACCCGGTCAACCAGATCGTCTCGCTGGATACGCCGGCGGCCGAGCGTGAGGCCGTGCGCAAATCGCTCGGGCTCGACGATCCCGTCCCGGTGCAGTTCGCGCGCTATTTCGTCAATGCCGTGCAGTTCAAGTTCGGGGTGTCCTACCAGTTTCGCCAGCCGGTTTCGAACCTGCTGATGGAACGTCTGCCGGCGACGCTGGAGCTCGCAGCATGTGCCACCTTCCTCGCCATGCTGTTCGGCATCCTGATGGGGGTCTATTCGGCGCTGCGGCGTGACACGATTCTCACAAAATTCTTCCAGGCGATATCGCTGATCGGAATCTCGCTTCCGACCTTCCTGATCGGCATTCTGCTGATCTATTTGTTCTCGGTGACGCTGGGCTGGCTGCCCTCGTTCGGGCGCGGCGACGTGGTACGGCTCGGCTGGTGGACCACCGGCCTGCTGACGATATCCGGGCTGAAGGCGCTGATCATGCCCTCGATCACGCTCGGCCTGTTCCAGATGACGCTGATCATGCGCCTCGTACGCGCCGAGATGCTCGAAGTGCTGCGCACCGACTACATCCGCTTCGCCCGCGCCCGCGGGCTCACCGCGCGCGCGATCCATTTCGGCCACGCGCTGAAGAACACGCTGGTGCCCGTCATCACCGTGGCGGGCCTGCAATTTGGCTCGGTAATTGCCTTTGCGATCATCACCGAAACCGTCTTCCAGTGGCCGGGAATGGGACTGCTGTTCGTGCAGGCGGTGCAGAATGTCGATATCCCGATCATGGCGGCCTATTTGCTGATGGTGTCGCTGATCTTCGTTACCATCAATCTGGTGGTCGACATCCTCTACACCATCGTCGATCCGCGCCTGCGTTCGACCATCAGCCGTCCGACTTAAGCGAGATCAGAGATGTCCGACGCCGTGGTCCCTCATCCCGCCGAACCGAAGACGCCGCGCCCGCGCGCCGGCACCAGCTGGCTGACCCGCGCGCTCGACAGCGACATCTTCTATTCGTTCCGCCGCTCGCGAATGACGATGGTGGCCGGTGCCGTCACGGCCCTGTTTTTCCTGCTGGCGATCTTCGCCTCGCAGCTGTCGGTGCAGAATCCGTTCGACCCGGCGCAGCTGCAATTGATGAACTCGCGGATCTCCCCGCTGTGGACCGCCGACGGCCAGAGCCCGTTCCTGCTCGGCACCGACGAACAGGGCCGCGACGTGTTCTCGGCGATCCTTTACGGCCTGCGGGTGTCGCTGGTCGTCGGCATTCTCGGCGTCATCTTCGCCGGTGCGCTCGGCATCACGCTCGGCCTGATCGCGGGCTATGTCGGCGGCGCGGTCGACGGGCTGATCATGCGCATCGCCGACGTGCAGCTCACTTTCCCGGCGATCCTGATCGCGCTGCTGGTCAACGGCGTCGCCAAATCCGTGTTCGGAAACCGGCTCGATGCCATGAGTACGCTGACGGTGCTGGTGATCGCGATCGGCCTCAGTTTTTGGGTGCAATATGCCCGCACGGTGCGCGGCTCGGTCATGGTCGAGAAGAGCAAGGACTATGTTGCAGCGGCCCAGTTGATCGGCCTGCCCGCGCCGAAGATCATTTTCCGGCACGTGCTGCCGAACACGATGGGGCCGATCCTGGTGATCGCGACCATCAACCTGGCGCTCGCCATCATCACCGAGGCGACGCTGTCGTTCCTCGGCGCCGGGATGCCCGACACCATGCCGTCGCTGGGCACGCTGATCCGGATCGGCAACAACTATTTGTTCGCCGGCGAATGGTGGATCGTCGCCTTCCCCGGCATCGCACTGGCCGGACTGATCCTTTCCATCAATTTGCTGGGCGACTGGCTGCGCGACGCGCTGAACCCGAAACTCCGATGACCGTCCCTGTCCTCTCCGTCCGCAACCTCGAGGTGGAATTCCTCACCCGCCGCGACACGCTGCGCGCCATCAACGGCGTCTCGTTCGATATCGCCAAGGGCGAGGTGCTCGGCGTGGTCGGCGAATCCGGTGCCGGCAAATCCGTCACCGGCCTTGCCGTGATCGGCCTGATCGACCCGCCCGGCCGCATCTCCGGCGGCGAAATCTATCTGTCGGGGACGCGGATCGATCATCTGCCGCCGGAGGAAATCCGCCGTATCCGGGGCAAACGCATCGGCATGATCTTCCAGGATCCGCTGACCAGCCTCAACCCGCTCTATCGCATCGGCGATCAGATCGTCGAGACGATCCGTACCCACATGAACCTGTCGGAGACCGCGGCGCGCAAGCGCGCCATCGACCTGCTCGCCGAGGTCGGCATCCCCGCGCCCGAGAAGCGCATCGACGCCTATCCGCACGAATTCTCCGGCGGCATGCGCCAGCGCGTCGTCATTGCGCTCGCGATCTGCGCCGAACCGGAACTGATCATCGCCGACGAGCCGACCACCGCGCTCGACGTTTCCGTGCAGGCGCAGATCATCGCGCTGATCAAGCGCCTCGGGCGCGACCATGGCACCGCCGTCATGCTCGTCACCCACGACATGGGCGTGATCGCCGAGACCTCGGATCGCGTGGCGGTGATGTATTCGGGACGGATCGCCGAAATCGGCCCGGTGCAGGATGTCGTGCAAAACCCGTTGCACCCCTACGCCAGGGGATTGATGGGCGCGATCCCGACACTGGCCGGCGAAGACAAGCGTCTCGTGCAAATTCCAGGCTCGATGCCGCGGCTGTCGGCGATCCCGCCGGGCTGTTCGTTCAACCCGCGCTGCGCGTCCGCGTTCGACCGTTGCCGCATCGAACGACCGGAGCCCATCAAACAGGGCTCGCACGCCGTCGCCTGCCATCTCTACGATACCGCGAAGGAAACCGCGGCATGAGCGCGTCGTCCTTTGTCGATGTGAAAAACCTGCGCCGCGTCTTCGACGTCTCCAAGCCGTGGCTCAACCGGGTGCTGGAAGGCGGCCACCTCGAATTCCTCAAGGCGGTCGATGGCGTGACCTTCGACATCAGGAAGGGCGAGACCTTTGCGCTGGTCGGCGAATCCGGTTCGGGAAAGACGACCGTGGCGCGGATGGTGGTGGGATTGCTGCCGCCGAGTTCCGGCGAGGTCGTGATCGACGGCGTGTCGATGACCAATGCCAAACAGGCCCAGGCGCGGCAGAAGCTGCGCCGCCGCATCCAGATGATCTTTCAGGATCCCTATGCCAGCCTCAATCCGCGCTTCCGGGTCGATGCCATCGTCTCCGAGCCGATCCGCGCCTTCGACCTGATCCAGGGCGAGCGCGACATCGCCGCACGTGTCGGCGAACTCCTGACCCTCGTCGGATTGCATCCCGACGACGGCCTGAAATATCCGCATGAATTCTCCGGCGGCCAGCGCCAGCGTATCGCCATCGCCCGCGCGCTGGCGTCCGACGCCGAATTCATCGTCTGCGACGAGCCGACCTCGGCGCTCGACGTCTCGGTGCAGGCGCAGATCCTCAATCTGATGCGCGACCTGCAGGACAAGTTCGGCCTGACGTATCTGCTGATCAGCCACAACCTCGCCGTCGTCCGCCACATGGCGACCCGGATCGGCGTGATGTATCTCGGGCGCATCGTTGAAATCGCCGAGGGCCGCGAACTGTTCGCCAACCCGCGGATGCCCTACACCAAGATGCTCCTTGGAGCGGTTCCCGATCTTGCGATGTCCGGCCGCCAGCGCATCCCGGTAAAGGGCGAAATCCCCAATCCGATCGATCCGCCGCCCGGCTGCGCCTTCAACCCGCGCTGTCCGCTGGCCTTCGACCTCTGCCGCCGAGAGGCGCCCGCGCTGATCGACGGCGTCGCCTGCCACGCCGTCAACAATCCGGCCGAGGCAGCTTCCGCGGTATGATCACGGGGATGGGAGCAATTCGTGGCATCCCAGTGGTTGGCATCCACTCCCGCCTGTGATCAAGTGCGGCCCACATCAAAATACCAGCACCGCATCGGAAACCCATGGGCAACATCAATCCCGATCCGTTCACCACCAGGCCGGAAATCGAGGGCACGTTCGGCGTCGTCACCTCGACGCACTGGATCGCCACTGCGGTCGGCATGGGTATCCTGGAAAAGGGCGGCAACGCCTTCGACGCCGGCGTCGCCACCGCCTTCACGCTGCAGGTGGTGGAGCCGCACCTGAACGGCCCCGGCGGCGACGTTCCCATCATCGTGCACGACGTCAATCGCGCGCGGACCGAAGTGATCTGCGGCCAGGGGCCCGCGCCCGCCAGGGCGACGATTGCGCATTACAAGAGCGAAGGCCTCGAAATGGTGCCCGGCACCGGGCTGCTCGCCGCCTGCGTTCCCGGCACTTTCGAATCCTGGATGCTCTTGCTGCGCGACTACGGCACGATGCGGCTGCGCGACGTGCTGGAGCCGGCGATCGCCTATGCCCGCGACGGCTATCCGCTGGTCGAACGCGCTTCAGCCACCATTCAGGTCGTCGAAAAGCTGTTCCGCAAGCACTGGAAGACATCGGCCGCGGTTTACCTGCCGAACGACCAGGTGCCCGTGCCGGGCACGCTGTTCACCAACAAGCAGTTGTCGGAAACCTACGCCCGCATCCTCAAGGAGGCCGAGAGCGCCGGCGGCGACCGCGTCGCGCAGATCGAGGCGGCGCGAAAATCCTGGTCGCACGGTTTCGTGGCCGAGGCGATCGACAAGTTCTGCCGCACGCAGGACGTCATGGACGTCAGCGGCTCGCCGCATCGCGGCGTGCTTTCGGCCGACGACATGGCGCGCTGGCAGCCGACCGTCGAGGCGCCGCTGACCTATGATTACGGGCACTACACCGTCTGCAAGCCCGGCGTCTGGAGCCAGGGACCGGTGATGCTGCAGCAACTCGCGCTGCTGAAGGGTTTTGAACTCGACGGGCTCGACCCCGCCGGACCCGAATTCATCCACCTGCAGATCGAGGCCGCCAAGCTCGCCTTTGCCGACCGTGAAAAGTTCTACGGCGATCCCAAATTCACCGATATCCCGATCACGACCTTGCTGTCGGATACCTACAATGACGAGCGCCGCAAGCTGATTTCGCGCGACAAGGCCTCGCTGGAATTCCTTCCCGGCTCCGTCGAAGGTTTCGGCTCGATCGTCAAAATGCGCCGCGCCGAAGGCCATCGCGAGGCCGTCGGCGCCATGGGCGCGGGCGAGCCGACCGTCGGCCGCTTCGGCGAGGTGCGCGGCGACACCGTGCATTTCGACATCATCGACCAGGCCGGCAACATGATCTCGGCGACGCCGTCCGGCGGCTGGCTGCAATCCTCGCCGGTCATTCCCGAACTCGGCTTCTGCCTCGGCAGCCGCGCCCAGATGTTCTGGCTGGAAGAAAATCACCCGGCCGCACTCGCGCCCGGCAAGCGTCCGCGCACCACGCTGTCGCCGACGATGGCGCTGCGCGACGGTGAGCCCTACATGGCCTGGGGTTCGCCCGGCGGCGACCAGCAGGACCAGTGGACCACGCAATTCTTCCTGCGCCACGTCCATGCCAAGCTGAATCTGCAGGAGGCGATCGACGCGCCGGCATGGCACTCCGAGCATTTCCCGATCTCGTTCTGGCCGCGCACCGCGCGCCCCGGCGTGCTCGTGGTCGAGAACCGCGTGCCGAAGGCGACCGTCGATACGCTGACAAGCCGCGGACACATCGTCGAGGTCGGCCCCGACTGGTCGGAAGGTCGCCTCACCGCGGCCTCGAAAGTGGGCCGGCGCCGCCGCGCCGCTGCCAATCCAAGGGGCATGCAGGGCTACGCGGCCGGACGCTAGAGGGAAACCGAGATGACCTGGTCGATCATCGTCCGCGATATCAAAACCGGTCAGATCGGTATCGCGGTTGCGACCAGGTTCTTCGCCGTCGGCGCGCGGGTGCCGCATATCGCGCCCGGTCTCGGCGGCATCGCGACCCAGGCGCTGGTCAATCCCTATTACGGCATCGACGGCGTCAAGCTGCTGCGCGAAGGCAAATCGCCGCGCGAAGTGATCGACCTGATGATCGCCACCGATGCCGGCCGCGAGAGCCGGCAATTGCATGTCATGGACATCAAGGGCCGCATCGCCGCGCATACCGGGCGCGACTGCATCGACTGGTGCGGCAGCATCCAGGGCGACGGTTTTTCGCTCGCCGGCAACATGCTGGCAGGCGAGGCCGTGCTGGCCGACACGGCGCGCGCCTATGCCGACAACGCCGCTCTTCCCTTTGCCGAGCGGCTGATCGCGGCGATGAAAGCCGGCGAAGCTGCGGGCGGCGACAAGCGCGGCAAGCAATCGGCGGCACTGGTGATCCAGGGTACGGAGGAATGGTCCGACCTCGATTTGCGCGTCGACGACCACACCGATCCCTTGGCCGAGCTCGAACGGCTGGAACAGGTCAGCCGCGAGCGCTGGGTGCATTTCCGCCCGTTCCTGCCGACCCGCAGCAACCCGGCCGGAATCACCGACCGCAAGGTCATCGACGCCACCATCGAAGCAGCGCTGGCGCGGAAAGCATGACGGCCGGCCCGCTGATCGAAATCGAAAAGCTGCGCGTGGTGTTCCACGGCGATGACGGCCGCACCACGCACGCCGTCGATAGCGTCGATCTCAGCGTCGCCAACGGCGCCACGCTCGGCCTCGTCGGCGAATCCGGTTGCGGCAAGAGCGTGACCTCGCTCGCCATCATGGGCCTGCTGTCGAAACATTCCGCCGAGGTCTCCGGCTCGATCCGCTTCGACGGTTTCGACCTGCTCGAGGTGCCCGACCAGACGCTGCGCGATCTCAGAGGCAATCGGCTCGCGATGATCTTCCAGGAGCCGATGACCTCGCTCAATCCGAGCTTCACCATCGGCGACCAGATCGTCGAGACGATCCTGCGTCACCGCGGCGGCACCCGGAAGCAGGCGCGCGAGCGCGCCATCGAGCTGCTGCGCCGCGTCCACATTTCCTCGCCCGACAAGCGGATCGACGAATATCCCCACAAGCTTTCCGGCGGCATGCGGCAGCGCGTGATGATCGCGATGGCGCTGGCCTGCGACCCGCGCCTGTTGATCGCGGACGAGCCGACCACCGCGCTCGACGTCACCGTGCAGGCGCAGATCCTCGACCTGATGCGCGAGCTGAAGGCCGCCAGCGGCGCCGCCATCATCCTGATCACGCATGACCTCGGCGTGGTCGCCGAAGTCTGCGACGAGGTC
This sequence comes from bacterium, assembly GCA_029946075.1. Lineage (GTDB taxonomy): Bacteria > Pseudomonadota > Alphaproteobacteria > Rhizobiales > Xanthobacteraceae > Bradyrhizobium. The sequence continues at coordinate 14,271 of JAQSDT010000700.1, forward strand.
GCGGTGATGTATGCCGGCGAGATCGTCGAGCGCGCGCCGGTGGACGAGCTGTTCGCCAACCCGCAGCATCCCTACACGGTCGGCCTGCTCGGCTCGATTCCGCGGCTCGACCGCCGCACCTCGCATCTGGCGACGATCGAGGGCATGGTGCCGAACATGGCGAACCCGCCTTCCGGCTGCCGCTTCGCCGCGCGCTGCCCTTTTGCAATAGAGGCCTGCACCGCCGCGCCGCCGCCGCTCGCGCTTGTGAGTGCGGGCCACGCCTCGCGCTGCATCCGGGCACCGCTGGAGAGGCTGGTGTCATGACCGCGCTTCTCGACGTCGAAGGCCTCGCCAAACATTTCGTCGCCGCCCGTTCGGTGTTCGGGCGACCCAAGGCATACGTTAAGGCGGTAGACGGCGTGAGCTTCACCGTCGAGGCCGGCAAGACGCTGGCGCTGGTCGGCGAATCCGGCTGCGGCAAATCCACCGTCAGCCGCCTCGTGTTGCGGCTGATCGAGCCGGATGCGGGGACGGTTCGCTTTGAGGGACGCGACCTCGGCGCGCTCGACGACAAGCAATTGCGGGCGTTCCGCCGCGATGCCCAGATCATCTTTCAGGATCCCTATGCGTCGCTGAACCCGCGCATGACCGTCAGCCAGATCCTGACCGAGCCGCTGGCGCTGCACGATCTGGTGCCGGCCTCCCGCCGCCGCGAGCGGGTCGGCGAATTGCTGCGGCTGGTCGGCCTCGAGCCGCGCTTTGCCCGGCGCTACCCGCATGAATTTTCCGGCGGCCAGCGCCAGCGCATCGCGATTGCCCGCGCGCTTGCCGTCGAGCCGAAGCTGATCATCTGCGACGAGCCGGTTTCCGCGCTCGACGTCTCGATCCGCTCCCAAATCCTCAATTTGCTGCGCGACCTGCAGGACCGGCTCGGCCTCGCCTACATCTTCGTCTCCCACGATCTGGCCGTGGTGAAGCACATCGCCGACCGCGTCGCCGTGATGAATCTCGGCGTCATCGTCGAGATGGCGGATGCCGACGCGCTGTTCGCGGCACCACGCCATCCCTACAGCCGGGCGCTGCTCTCCGCGATTCCAGTGCCGAAGCCGCAGGCCAAACGCAGCCGCATCGTGCTGGAAGGCGAGATGCCGAGCGCGCTCAATCCGCCCTCCGGCTGCCGCTTCCACCCCCGCTGCCCCCATGTCATCGCGCGCTGCCGCACCGAAGTGCCGGCGCTGCTGGCCGATGGCTCGGGCCACGCCACCGCCTGCCATCGCACGGCTGAACTGCCGGCGGCCGGGAATATCGTGCCGGCAGACGGCGGCTTTTCGCCGGTGCTGGAGAAATTGGTCGCTGCTTTCAGCGGCGGCATGGAAGGTGCAGACCGTGCCGGGGTTGATCTGAACAGTGCCCGTCCGATCGCGGGCTAAATCGTAGAAAGAGGATGGCAGCGATGAAAATCTGGCGTTTGGCAATCACCGCAGCGGCGCTGCTGCTGTCGTTCGGGGCGCAGGCCCAGACCACGCTCCGCATCGGCCTCGCCGAGGACCCCGATATTCTCGATCCCACGATGGCGCGCACCTATGTCGGCCGCATCGTCTTCTCGGCATTCTGCGACAAGTTGTTCGACATCGACGAGAAACTCAACATCGTGCCCCAGCTCGCGCTGAGCCACGAAACTTCCGCCGACGGCAAGGAAGTCACGATCAAGCTGCGGCCCGGCGTCAAGTTTCACGACGGCGAACCGCTCGATGCGGAGGCTGCGAAATATTCAATCGAACGTCACCTCACCCTGTCAGGCTCGTTCCGCAAGCCGGAACTCGCCAGCGTCGACCGCGTCGAGGTCGCCGATCCCCTCACCTTCAAGCTGATCCTGAAAGCACCGTTCTCGCCGCTGATCGCGCAGCTCACCGACCGCGCCGGAATGATGGTCTCGCCGAAGGCCGCCAAGGAAGCCGGCGACAAGTTCGGTCTGCGCCCAGTGTGCGCCGGCCCTTACAAATTCGTCGAGCGCGTCCAGCAAGACCGCATCGTGTTCGAAAAGTTCGCCGACTACTGGAACAAGGGCGGCGTTTCGATCGATCGTATCGTGTTCCTGCCGATCGTCGACGCCACCGTGCGTCTCGCCAATCTGAAATCGGGCGGACTCGACCTGATCGAGCGCGTACTCGCGACCGACATCAAGGAAGTCCGCGGCGATTCCCGACTCAAGCTGTCGACGGCGATCGAGCTTGGCTATCAAGGCATCACGCTCAATATCGGCAAGGACAAGGCCAAGGGCCCGCTCAGCCAGTCCGCCAAGGTGCGACAGGCGCTGGACCTGGCGATCGACCGCGAAGCCATCAACCAGGTCGTGTTCAACGGCGAGTTCAAGCCGGGCAATCAATGGGTCAACCCGGACCATCCCTATTATCAGAAGTCCTTCCCGATCCGCGGCCGCGACGTTGCCAAGGCCAAGGCGCTGCTGAAGGAGGCCGGCGTCACGGCGCCGGTCACCGTCGATTTCATGGTGCCGAAGGGCGCGGAGACCGAAGCGGTCGCGCAGGTCGTGCAATCGATGGCCGCCGAAGCCGGCTTCGACATGAAGATCAGGGTCACCGAATTCGCGACCTCGCTGAAGCAAGCGGAGTCAGGCGAGTACCAGGCCTTCATGCTGGCCTGGAGCGGCCGGATCGATCCGGACGGCAACGCCTACGTCTTCCTCAAGACCGGCGCGCCGCAAAACTACAGCGCCTGGAACAATGCCGAGGCCGACAAGGCGCTGGATGACGCGCGGCTCGTCACCGACATCGCGCAGCGCAAGGCGCTCTACGAGAAGCTGACCAGGGCAGAGCTCGACGAGCAAGCCATCCTCTACGTCTACCACCGCCGCATCCTGATCGCACATACCACGAGACTCGAAGGCTACAAGCAGATGCCCGACGGCCTGGTGCGCGTGATCGGGCTTAAG
>JAQSDT010000701.1 GCA_029946075.1 bacterium
GCCGTCGAGATCCTTGAACTCGCGCTTGTCCCACACCTTCACGGCGCGGTTGTTGCGGTTCTTCTCCTGCCCGATCCGGACGCCTTCGGGATTGTAGCCCTGGGCGCCGAACGGCGAGGTGCCGGCAGTGCCGATCCACTTGCTGCCGCCCTGGTGGCGGCCCTTCTGTTCTTCGAGCCGCTTGCGAAGCGTTTCCATGAGCTTGTCCCAGCCCATCGCCTCGATCTGCTTCTTTTCTTCCTCGGTGAGGTATTTTTCCGCGAGCTTCTTCAGCCACTCGGCGGGAATGTCCGCCTTCTCCATGGCGTCGAGCAGGTTTTCCAGCCCCTTGAACACGCTGCCGAAGACGCGGTCGAACTTGTCGAGATTGCGCTCGTCCTTCACCAGGGCGGCGCGGGAGAGGTAATAGAAATTCTCCACCGTCTGGTCGGCGAGGTCGGCGTCGAGCGCCTCCATCAACGTCAAATATTCCCGCAAGGTGACGGGGACCTGAGCGTCGCGGAGCGATGTGAAGAATTGCAGGAACATGGGGATACAGATTGCCCGCCGTACCGCCGACGTCAAGGCCCCGCGCATACTGTGCCCGGCGCATGGCTGTCAGGCCTAGACCGGGAGGGTTTTTCCTCTAGAATTGAGCCATAAGGGGCATATTCCGGCAGAGGAAATTCGGGGGAAATTCCATGGGTATCATAGCGGCGCTGATCATCGGCGCGATCGCGGGCTGGCTGGCTGGCAAGATCGTGCGCGGCGCGGGCTTCGGGTTGATCGGCAATATCGTGATCGGCATCGTCGGCGCGCTCCTGGCGGGCTGGCTGTTGCCGCAACTGGGCGTCCATCTCGGCGCGGGCTGGATCCGCGAGATCATCAACGCCACCATCGGCGGCGTGATCATCCTGGTGATCCTCTCGCTGATCAAACGCTAGCAGCACTTGTTTTGACGCGTTTTCCTGACGCGAACCGGAGTCCACTTCGCTTGAAAACGCACTAGACCGACTTCAATCACGCGACCGCCGCACCGGCGGTCGTTACCTGTTCAGGCCGCGCGCGGCTCAAGAACGAACAACAAGGCAGACCACTCGATGAAATTTACCGGCACCAAGAACTATGTCGCCACCGACGACCTCAAGGTCGCGGTCAACGCCTCGATCGTGCTCGAGCGCCCGCTGCTGATCAAGGGCGAACCCGGTACCGGCAAGACCGTGCTGGCCGAAGAAGTCTCCAAGGCGCTCGGCGCGCCGCTGCTGACCTGGCACATCAAGTCCACCACCAAGGCGCAGCAGGGCCTGTATGAATACGACGCGGTCTCGCGGCTGCGCGACAGCCAGCTCGGCGACAGCAGGGTTTCGGACATCTCCAACTACATCAAACGCGGCAAATTGTGGGAAGCCTTCACCCACGACAAGCGCCCGGTGCTGCTGATCGACGAGATCGACAAGGCCGACATCGAATTCCCGAACGATCTGCTGCTCGAACTCGATCGCATGGAATTCTTCGTCTACGAGACCGGCGAGAACATCAAGGCGAGCCTGCGCCCGATCGTGATGATCACCTCGAACAACGAGAAGGAGCTGCCGGACGCCTTCCTGCGCCGCTGCTTCTTCCACTACATCAAGTTCCCCGACGCCGACACCATGAACCAGATCGTCGACGTGCACTTCCCCGGCATCAAGAAGCGCCTGGTGGAAGAAGCGCTGCGTATCTTCTTCGAGGTGCGCGAAGTGCCGGGCCTGAAGAAGAAGCCCTCGACCTCCGAGCTGCTCGACTGGCTCAAGCTGCTGCTTAACGAGGACATCACGCCCGAGATGTTGCGCGAGCGAGACCCGCGCAAGCTGATCCCGCCGCTGCACGGTGCGCTGCTCAAGAACGAACAGGATGTTCACCTGTTCGAGCGGCTGGCGTTCCTCAGCCGGCGCGAAGTATAATTTACAAGACCGCGACGCCAGAACCCAAGGGTTCTGGCGTTTTGGTTCTGGCGTTTTGCTTGGCAGGTCACGACAACAAAGAAGAACAGGGAAGATGAACGTTCAAACCCAGATCGACAAAACCTCGCCGCGTACCACCGAGCATTTCGACGTCCTGATCGCGGGCGCCGGCATCTCCGGCGTCGGCGCCGCGTATCACCTGCAGACACAGATGCCCGGCACGAGTTTCGTCGCGCTGGAGACGCAGAAGACCTTTGGCGGCACGTGGTCGACCCACCGCTATCCCGGCATCCGCTCCGACAGCGACCTCCACACCTTCGGCTACAGCTTCAAGCCGTGGACGTCGGCGCCGATCGCGAGCGCCGCGGAAATTCTCAAATACATGGGCGAAGTGATCGAGGAGAACGATCTCGGCCGCCACATCCGCTACCAGCACACCATCACCGCAGCCGAATGGTCGAGCACGGCAAACCTCTGGACCATCGACGCCACGCGCAACGACACCGGCGAGAAGCTTCGCTTCACGACCAATTTCTTCTGGATGTGCCAGGGCTATTACCGCCACACCGAGGGCTATACACCGGAGTGGAAGGACATGGCCAAATTCAAGGGCCCGATCGTCCACCCGCAGAAATGGCCCGAAGATCTCGACTACAAGAACAAGCGCGTCATCGTGATCGGCTCCGGCGCGACGGCCGCGACGCTGATCCCGGCGATGGCGGCCGATTGCGCGCATATTACCATGCTGCAGCGTTCGCCGACCTATTTCCGTACCGGCCGCAACGCGATCGAAATCACCGAGGAACTGCGAAAGCTGCAGGTCGACGAAAAGTGGATCCACGAGATCACCCGCCGCAAGATCCTGTTCGACCAGGACGCCTTCACGCGCAAGACGTTTGAAGAACCGGAAGCGGCCAAGAAGGATCTGCTGTCGGCGGTCGAAGCCTATCTCGGCAAGGACTACGATATCGCGACCCATTTCACGCCGAAATACCGGCCGTGGCGCCAGCGCATCGCCTTCATCCCCGACGGCGACCTGTTCCAGGGCATCAAGTCCGGAAAGGCTTCCGTCGTCACCGACGAGATCGACCGCTTCACCGAGAAGGGCATCCTGCTGAAGTCCGGCAAGGAGCTGGAAGCCGACATCATCGTCACCGCGACCGGCTTCAACCTGTCCGCCAATGGCGACATCGACTTCGTCGTCGACGGCAAGAAGATCGACTTCGCCGATACCGTGACCTATCGCGGCATGATGTTCACCGGCGTCCCCAACCTGGTCTGGGTGTTCGGCTATTTCCGCGCCAGCTGGACGCTGCGCGTCGACCTGGTCGCCGACTTCGTCTGCCGGATGCTCAAGCACATGAAGGCGAACGGCGTCGGCAAGGTGACACCGCAATTGCGGGCCGAAGACCACAACATGCCGCTGCTGCCCTGGATCGATCCGGAAAATTTCAATCCCGGCTACATGATGCGCGGCATGCACCTGATGCCCAAGCGCGGCGACAAGCCGGAATGGCAGCACAACCAGGATTACTGGATGGAAAAAGACCAGTTTCCGCAGATCGACCTGTCGGACAAGGCGTTCGCCTACAGCTGAAATCGCCCCGACGAGCGCCCAGTATTCAAAACCGCCCCCCTCGGGGCGGTTTTTTGTTACCTATTTTCTGATTTATGTATACCGAAACGGTCATTTATATCGAAAAGTCGTCATTCTTGTCGACTCAATCGTCTTTACTGTATACATACTGCACTCCATTCTAGGGAGTTGCCGTCATGCCGTCATCCTTTCCCCTGAACGCCTGGTACGCCGCCGCCTGGGATGTCGATCTCAAGCAGGCGCTGTTTCCGCGCACGATCTGCGGCAAGCATGTCGTGATGTACCGTCAGTCCAACGGCCAGGTCTGCGCGCTGGAAGACGCCTGCTGGCACCGCCTGGTGCCGCTGTCGAAGGGCCGACTCGACGGCGACACGGTCGTCTGCGGCTATCACGGGCTGAAATACAATGCGCAGGGCCGCTGCACCTACATGCCCTCGCAGGAGACCATCAATCCGTCCGCCTGCGTGCGCTCCTATCCCGTGGTCGAGCGCCATCGTTTCATCTGGCTCTGGATGGGCGATCCGGCGCTGGCCGATCCGGCCCTGGTGCCCGACATGCACTGGAACGACGATCCGTCATGGGCCGGCGACGGCAAGACCATTCATGTGAAGTGCGACTATCGCCTCGTGGTCGACAATCTGATGGACCTGACCCACGAGACGTTCGTGCACGGCTCCAGCATCGGCAACGACCATGTCGCCGAGGCCCCGTTCGACGTCACCCACGGCGACAAGACGGTGACCGTAACGCGCTGGATGCGCGGCATCGAGGCGCCGCCGTTCTGGGCCGCCCAGCTGCAGAAGCCCGGTGCGGTCGATCGCTGGCAGATCATTCATTTCCAGGCGCCCGGCACCGTCAACATCGACGTCGGCGTGGCACCTGCAGGCACCGGCGCGCCAGAAGGCGACCGCTCGCAGGGCGTCAACGGCTTTGTGCTCAACACCATGACGCCGGAGACCGAGACCACCTGCCACTATTTCTGGGCGTTCGTGCGCAACTACCGCACTTCAGAGCAGAAGCTCACCACCGAAATCCGCGACGGCGTCTCCAATATCTTCCGCGAGGATGAACTGATCCTCGAAGCGCAGCAGCGCGCGATGAACGAGAATCCCGACCGCGTGTTCTACAACCTCAACATCGACGCCGGCGCGATGTGGGCGCGGCGCGTGATCGACCGCATGGTGGCACGCGAGACTGCGCCGCAGGCGGTTCAGGCGGCGGAGTGAGACGATGAGCGAACGCGATTCCGAACGCTCCGTCTCGCAAACCGTGCGTGCACAGCTCGCACTGCGCGACATGATCCTCTCGGGACGCTTGCGCTCCGGCGAGCGCATCAGCGAGTTGCAGGCGGTGGACATCACCGGCGTATCGCGCACGCCGGTACGGCTGGCGCTGGTGCGGCTGGAGGATGAAGGCTTGTTGCAGGCGATCCCTTCCGGCGGCTTCATGGTGAAGGCGTTCACCGAGCGCGACATACTGGATTCGATCGAGCTGCGCGGCACGCTGGAAGGTCTCGCCGCCCGCTTTGCCGCCGAGCGCGGCGCCAGCGCGCGCAGCCTGGAGCCGCTGAAGGAATGCCTCGCCGACCTCGACCAGCTGGTGCGGCAGGATCCGATTTCGGTCGAGGCGTTTTCCGCTTACGTGACCATGAATGCGCGTTTTCACGCGATCCTCAACGAACTCTCCGGCAGCGCACCTGTGATCCGCGAAATCGACCGCGTCTCGGCGCTGCCGTTCGCCTCGCCGAGCGGGTTCGTGATGGCGCAGTCGGCGTTGCCGGAGGCGCACCAGATCCTGCTGATCGGGCAGGACCATCACCGCATCGTGGTCGATGCCATCGAGAACCGCGAAGGTGCGCGCGCCGAGGCCGTGATGCGCGAGCACTCCCGCCTCGCCGCACGCAATCTGCGGCTGGCCTTGCGCAACCGCGCGCATCTGGACCTGATGCCGGCGCTGGCCCTGCTCAAATCACCCGCGGACTGAGGAATCGCCATGCGCTTTACCGAGCAATGGAGCTGGTGCACCGTCGAGACCATCCGCGACGTAACGGCCACCATCCGCGAGTTTCGCTTGCGCCCGGAGAACGGCTTTGTGCCGCCCTACCCGCCCGGCAGCCATATCGGCGTCAGCGTGATGATCGACGGGCAGCCGGCGCGGCGCTCCTATTCGCTGGTCGAGAACGACGACGACGGCACCTATCGCATCGCGGTGCGGCTTGCGCCCGACGGACGCGGCGGCTCCCGTGGCATGTGGCAGTTGAAGCCCGGCGACCGCATCGAAATCAGCAACCCGACATCGCTGCTCGAGATCGACTGGAGCCGGCGGACCTATTGCCTGATTGCAGGCGGCATCGGCATCACGCCGATATCGGGCATCGCCGCCGCCCTGCGCCGCCGGAATATCGACGCCACACTGCACTACGCGGTGAAATCGCGCGGCGACGCGGCTTTCCACGACGAACTCTCGGCGCTGCTCGGCGACCGGCTGGCGATGCACGCTTCCGACGAAGGCGCGCGCCTCGATCTCGACGCCACCTTCCGCGCATTGCCGGATGGGGCCATCGCCGTGATGTGCGGCCCGATGCGGATGCTGGAAGCCGCACGGCGCGCCTGGAACGATGCCGGCCGGGCGCCCGCCGATCTCCGCTACGAAACCTTCGGCTCCAGCGGCCTGATGCCGACGGAAGAATTCCGCGTGCGGGTGAAGGATACGGCGACCGAACTCGTGGTGCCGCAAGGCAGCTCGATGCTCGACGCACTCAACAACGCCGGCTTCGAAGTGATCTCGGACTGCCAGCGCGGCGAATGCGGCGTCTGCGCCGTGGACATCATCACCATCGATGGCGAGATCGACCACCGCGACGTCTTCTTCAGCAATGCGCAAAAGAAGGAGAACCGAAAAATCTGCCCGTGCGTGTCGCGCGCGATCGGCGTCGTCACGATCGATACGCTGTACCGGCCGGAGGCGGCGCATCGTTAAGCGAACATCGTCAGTATGCCGAATGTCCGCTCGGCATCATGAACCGGTGTTGTCGGCAAACGGAGGCACACGCGCGCAGTCTTCGAGCAACAGCCCGATCAGCCGCAATTCCAGATCGGACCGATCGGCGTCCGTGTCCAGCAGGGGCCGAAGCTGCCGCCATTGTAGCGACCGCCGTAGAAACCGGGCCGGCCGAAATAGTGCCAGGCGTCGTCGTAGCCGTAATAGCGAGGGACTGGATCGATATACCAGGGGCGCTGGTGGCGGCGCGCCAGCCGCGAGGCTGCGGCGTTCCGGGCGGAAGCCGGACGACTGTTGTTCGGCGGCTGCTGATAGCCCGGCAGGAATCCGTATCCGTGCCAGCGTTGCGCCGGACGTTTGTGAACCGGCGCAGCCGGCGCGACGACGGGCAGCAGCAACAGGACGACGGCAATCAATGGAAGCGTAAGGCGTGACATGCGCCGACCATAAACGGCAGACCGTCGAGAGGCGATTCAAATCAACGTGCCCGGCACAGCCATTTTCGCATCGCTCGCGAAACGAGCATGGTGCACAACCTGGCAGGGCCATTCCATCTTCATGCGCGCCGGCCCAGGCTTGCGCCGGCAGACAGTGCGCCCGCACCAGGCGGACGCACTGCTCTCTCACAGACGTCGTGCCCTGAGGCCTATGGCGTCACATCGAACCGGATCGAACGAATGCCGTCGGCAACAATAGAGTTCATATTCTCCTGAAGCTTTTCCTCACCCTTGCCGATCTCCTGGTTACAGAGATAGGCGCCACCAATCGCCCCGATTGGACCGAGCGCTGCGCCGGCAATGCCGCAAACCAGAGTAATAGCACGCCTGCAGGCCGCTCCATCCAGCTCCGGCCGAGGATAGGGCGATATCTGGAACGGACTGCTCTTCAGACCCAGCCGATTGTCCTGCAGCACAACCGTCACGTTGAACGCGGCAGCATAGTTGCTGAAGGGCAGATTGACTTTGGACGTACACAACGTGGACGGCGGAAAGTCAATCTTGACCGGCGCATAGACAAGCTCCGGACTAGAGATCGACAGCAATGCCTGGACAGGCACGGTCGTCGCCTCGATGGACCACTTGCCACCGCGGATTTTCACACGGCGCTGCTCAAGCTTGACGGCGGCTGTCAGCTTCGCCGAAACCGTTTGCTCGTGAACAATGACCTCGACATGCCCGCCCGGGAAGCCCTCCTCCGTTTTCATTCCCGGGATAAAGCGGCTGTAGTTCAGCTGGGGAATCGTGAGATTGAAGATCGCCGAGCCGTCGCCGTGGATCAGATCCAGGTCGGTGACGAGAACGCTGGCATTGGCTCCGCCGCCGTCGGTGGTCGCAACGATGTCGGCCTGAATCTTGCCGTCGAGGACGTGAATATCGGTTTGCGGAGCGCGACGGAGCACCGCACTCATCGCGGCTTTGCCTCGTACGGTAGCAATGCGCCCGATGCCTTCTCCCCTGAAGGCACCGATGTCCACCGCCAGCGCGAGATCGCCGGCCGGCAACCCGTCCTGCGGCGACAGCGCCAGATCCTGACCGGATAATGCACCGCTCAGGGCTTCCAGCTGGAACCCCGGATAGAGCTGGATCGTCTGGGCGGATACGTTCAGTTGAACCCTGATGATATTGCCAACCACCGGCGCCTTGGTGCGCCGGGAGTCGAGATCAAGCGCGCCGGTCGAAACCTCGCCGCGATCCAGTTTGATCGAACCGGCTCCGCCGAGATCGTAGGTGCCTCCCTTGGTTACCAGCGTCAAAGGCGAGATCACGCCGACGGTAATAACGGGATTGTTGGGCGATACCTGAATCGGCCGGCACGAATCCGGCGCCCCCGTCGGACAGGCAAAGCTCAGCTTCAGGTCTGCTGCACCGAGCGCGAGGCGTACCGCACGACCGAGTTGCAGATCGGCGTCCTTGATGCTCGCTGAGAATGTTCCATTCGTCGCGGAAAACGTGACCTTGTCACCGGCGATCGACAGATTGATGCCATTGAGCGCGACCTCCGCCCTTGCCAACGTGATCAGGGAAGGCCGCACGCCCGGCCCGTTGGCCAGAGTCACCGTCGATTCCGAGGCTACGGACCCCGAGACGAAGCCATCGGTAATATCGACGCGACCGCTGGCAGCCTCGATGTTGAGATTTGCCGCCTTGAAACCCGAACCCGGCTCCATAAACAGGGTCAGGGCATCGTTCGACAGGCGACCGGCATTGAGCGGCAACGTCAATTCGCGCAACCGCGCCGTCGTGCTTTTGTCGGCGAGGTCGATGGCGACATAGTTGAAAGAGACCTTGGCGGCAGGACCTACCCGCAGGAAATCCCCGCGGCCCAGGTCGACGCTGGTATTCTCGGCCAATGTTGCAGTGAAGCCGGGCTTGCCGTCGAGCGGCGTGAATACGACGTTCTTGAAGAATGAGCCAATCGGGGCAGGCGGTGCACCCGCACAACTGGCGCCGCATTTCTTCAAAGTCCCGGTCCACTTGAACCAATCGCCGTGAAAGAAGTTGTTGGCCGCGATCGGCAATCGAAACAATCCGGCCGCGGCGCTGGCCAGCTCGGGCCTGTTTGACGGGCACTGGTCGTGGTCGCTGATCAAGCTGAACTTGCTGCCCGCCTCGTCGAGAAATCCACCGGCGCCGACAACCACGCGGCGGACCTGGACCACGGCGCAAAAGTCACCCTTGCGAATGGTGACGATGACCGGCGCTTCCTTGAAATAGAGTGCGGCCGAATCAACGGCGCCCCCCCGATAATCAAAGCTATGCTGCAGTGTCTTGGCAGCGGAATTCTTGATGATAAACGCATAGTCCTGGTAAGTGCCCGCAAAAGTTCCGTGGTTGAGGCCTGACAGGCCCTGGCCGGTAGCACTGTCGATGCCCTCGGCTATCGTATTATAGGTTCGACTACCTGCCGCCTCTGCGGCAGACCAAGCCGAAACCAGAAGTGCCACGCACGCCAATTTCCGAATCATCAGACTCTCCCGTTTGCCTCTGTCGTTTGCTGAAAATCGCTTGTCTTGCGACGGCGGCTGGCACGCTCGGCAGCCCGGGCGCCAGTCGCCGTCATCGCGTCGCTACCCGTCACCTCTTCCCGGGAATCGGGAAGCGCACGTTCCCCTCCATGCTGTCGCGCGTGACGTTCCCACCAAGTGAAACGTCGCGATTGACATTCAGACGAGGCTCGTTCGTGCCGCTGTCGCGGCTGATGTTCGGATAGCTCGTGGGTGGTGGAGGCGGAGCTTTGAAATTCTGCAGACGTTCGTTATCGGTCTGAGGTCGAGGCTGATAGGAAGGCGCCAGATTCTGCGCCACGGCCAGACTTGACGTCAGAACGGCCGCAACTGCCGCGAAAGCAAGTGAGATGGTTCGTTTGCGCATTTTTTCCTCCGTTGAAGCCACGTGAACGTGGCGTGGAGGAAGCTTCCACAACTGGTGTGAGACGAGCGTCAGACAGGCGCAAAAAGATCATCAAATATGGAGCACCCGCAATCAACCCGATCGCGATGACGCTGACGATTGGCATGATCTTCATCGATACCGCTCGCCAGCCTTGCAGTGGTCATTGCCTGCGGCGTGGACTCGCGGCGATCGGAGACGGATAGCCGTCGGCGGGATTACTTTCCGGCCGACCGACATCGAAGCCGTTGCGGTCAAACCCGGTCAGTACTTCCGCCTCGGTATGTGCGAGGCGGTTGGCTCTCGAAGAACGAACGATCCGAGGCGCGCCGGATCGCTCGCCGGCGTGGCAACGCCGGGGTCTTCCGTGATCGAGCGAAGGGCCGCGGCGTTCGACGAGTGACCAGCCGCGGCGGTACTGACGGAGCCCGACGAGAAAAGCACCGGTCCTCCGCTCAAGGTTGCAAGATAGTCGGCAATTTTCCTGACGAGCTGCGGCGCGGCGACACTGGTGCCACGCATCGCAACGACGGAGCCGCTGTAAGACCCGGCAGCAAGCACCCCCCAGTGAGCGTTTCCCTGATCCGCAATCGCCGAACAATCGGGACCGCCCCTGGAGATCACCGGCCCGCTGGACGTGTAGTTTGCCGGAACGACCTGATCGGAGGCAAACGCCGCACCGACAACGACCGTACCCGCGCCTGTCGCAATCGCCGACAGGGTGTCCCCGGAAGTGATGGGACAACCGGCTTCGGTATTCAGCTTTCGATAACTGCCATCGAGCGGGATTCTCGCATAGGCCTCGTCGTGGTCGAAAAAGGATTGGCGACCCCGTCGAGGATATTCCATCGGCGTATCGTCGCGCTGAATGTAGAGATGCGCGGAAATCCCCTGTTCCGACTTGTTAAGGAGTGTCAGGCCCCAACGACCTGCCGGCGCAGGCTGCGCGCCCCCCTCCAATCGGGGAACGGTGGAATTGACCGCGATATGCAGCCGCCCGCGAACGGCGCCGTCCGCGCCTGGCATGAGGTTGCAATAGATCCCTGCGATCGGCAGGCCATCGACCTCAAGCGTTCTCATCTCGCCGTCCTTCAGGCCGTGAACCGCAACGGCCTCGCCCGAGGGCGGAGTGAGACCAATCTCGATCGCTTCCAGCTGCCCTTCGATCGCAGCTCCGTCGAGCCATATTTCGAGGTGATTGGGCGTTCCGTCATCCGGAAGCATGACCCAGTAAATGCTTTCGCGAGCATTGCTCCCAAGCTTCATGTTGGCCGTGGTGCGGGTGCGATAGCTGTTTCCGGCCGGCAAAACCAGGCAGGTCGGGGCGCCCCGCTTGTTGCGCCTGTCGATCAGCTGAGTCAGAGAGCGTTCAATCCGGTGCATTCCGTCCTTCGGACCGGCCTGGATACCGTAACTGAAGTTGATTACGAGCGGCAGAATCGGACTGATCCTGTCAGCCCAGAGCATGATCTGACGGACCGCCTGCAGCACGTAGCTTCCCATCATGACGCCGGATGTATCGACCGTGACCGCCGATGGCAGTTGAACCGCCAGGAGCGGACGTCGCCGCTTGACGGCATCCTGTTGAGGATCGGGATCAAATCCGCCGGCGAGGTCCAGAATATGGGTGCCGTGCGATCGGCGCGAAGCCAGCGACTTGCTGCCGTCGCTTCCGAAATCGAGAAGCCCTACGCAACGATAGATCTCCGCTTCGCTGCCGCAATGCTTGAGCAGGAAATTGATTTCCCCGTTATCGAGACGCCGCCCGAAAACGACACCTCTTTCGTGGTTGGCTCGCTCGATGTCCTGAAGCCAGAGAGCCTGAATCCGGGATTTTTCGTTTCCATCGCGAAACCTTTCGTGCGCGAAAGCAATCCCGTCGTCGATAATGCCGATTGCCACGTGTCCGGTGGTGGCGGCGAGATCATGACCGAACGAGGTCGGATCGGGGTTGCCTCCTGCAGGATTGAGTTTGAGTCCGATAATTGGAGGACCTACATCGATGATCCGGTAGATATCGCCAACTCCGGAATTGAACTGCCGATTGGCGAGTGATTCCGGCCGATAGATGAAAAATTGGGAATCGACCGGATCCGTCGGCGGATCCTGTCGTTTGGCGTCGATCTCTTCCAGCAGTTTCATCAAATGCTGCTGTTCGTCACCGGCCATTCGGATGCCCAGGACATCGGCCCCGCCAGGATCGTCATCCTGCCTTCCGGCAAAGGCGGCAGCAGCCAGCCGCCTGAGATTCGGAACATAATCGCCCGCCTGGGTCGGGAGCACCTGAACCTGCACCGGGCACCAGTTCTCCGGCTCACCGATCCTGCGCAACCGGTTCTTAAATTCCCAATCCAGGTAGGGGTTTCGGCGATCCGGTTGCGCAGATTTCAAGACAGCGTCCACGGCTGATTTCCCCCGGTCAGGCTACGATCATGCGGCACTCAGCGAGCGCTTCGTCCCATAAATGCTTGAGCAGCGGAGAGGCCGGTATGTTCAATGGCTTGCCCCGCTGAATGATCCGATCGCCCCCGCCGGTGTCGACCGTCCCGTTGCTGCCCAACCGCTTCTTGTAGGACATCGCCAGAACCTGATCGTAGGAAAAATCTCCATCGAATCCCCGACCGTCGAAGCTTCGCATGACCACTTCGCCGCCGCCGGAAAAGCGTGCAACATAGAACTCCGCCAAGGTGTGGCCGAGCACCATGCCGGCCACGCTGTCGACCGGGAAATGGACACCGGCCACCGTTCGATTGATTGCAATGCGCTCGGCATGTCGCATCAACTGGACGAAGGTCGGATCGTCTGCGTCGATGCCATCGGGCTCCGACCTCGCCTTTCGAATCAAGGCGTAGATGACGAAGGCCGCCGCGAATGACTCGGTCGCATGGCCACTCGGCAAGGACCCGTGTGCGGGCGTCAGGATCATCGGCTGAATTTGCGGCGAGTATTCGATCGGACGCCGGCAAACCAGCGCGTGCTTGACCCGCATTTCGATGATCGTAGTCACCCGCAGGATGAGCGAAAGGAGTTCGAATGTTCGACGGCTCCGATCCGGATTCAGGAAGCCGACCGAACCCAGAAAGCTCAGGATGTTGTGCAACTGCGCCGCTATTTCGCTGCTTCGCTCCATCCGAAGCGCGGCGTAATTGTTGACCAATTCCAATTGTCGGGTGAAGTCCGCCTCGGAGGGGCGAATCATGTGAACGAGCGTGCCGGGAGTAGGCTCGGTTCGGTCACGGTACTCCACGGCAGCAGAATTGGGAGCTGCGTCATAGAAGACCCCGGACAGCAGTTCGCCCTCGAAAATCCGCCGCCTGACATCCGGCGACCAGCGGCCGAGAGCGTCCGGAGCAGCCTGATAGTGCTTTGGTATAGAAGTCGGCTGTCTCCAGGAGCCCACGACGCCTTCGCGGCTGGAAATCAGGGCCCGCGCCCTGGCCGAGGATCCGCCACGCAGGCTGTCGCCGCTGTCGCCACTGTCGCCGCTGTCGCCGCTGTCGCCACTATCCCCGCTGTCTCCACTGTCGCCGCTCAGTCTCGCCATATCTTGCCTCCGCACGAGCCCAACAAAGATTGTTTGATCTGTCGTCGAGCGCGATGTTCCGTTTGAAGACAGCTACCCGTCAAGGTAGTGCCGAACGAAATAACGGCGTTTCACGCAGATTTCACGTTGACAGGCGCGTCCGACAGGATTTCACTCACTGGTTGAAGACCTTATGACCATTAATCGTTGATTTTTAACGTCGCCATTTTTGCGAGCGGCCCATGGTGGACACCAGTCCCAAGCTTTTCATCCGGATTACCGGTCCGCTTAAAATACATGGTTTCACCGGTGACGACTGCACGCCCAGAGGACGCAAGGCCTGTGCACTGCTGGCTATGCTTGCGCTGTCTCCGGAGAACAGGCGGTCTCGGGTCTGGGTGCAAGACAAGCTATGGGGGAGCAGAGCCAAAGAGCAAGGCGCAGCAAGTCTTCGCCAATGCGTCGCAGAAATCAGAAAAGCACTTGGAGATGCGCGCGATTGTTTGGTGACCGACAATTACATTCTTGCGCTCGATCCACGGCTGTTCAAGACGGACCTCGACCACGATGCCGACACAGATCCTGAACCGGGGAGCGAACTGCTGGAGGGTCTCGACATAGGCGAGGAAGGGTTCGAGGAGTGGCTACGTGACCAGAGACTAAAGCTGCGCAACCGCGGCACGCGGGTAACAACTGAACGGCCTGCTTCGGGCGCTTTCGCGCACGGGCACGAGACCGGCCACTCATTTCGAAATCGCGTAGAGCTCGTACGTGGCGTTCATGATTTGCGGTCCGAGGCATCGGTCATCGCTGATAGCCTGATCGATTCCGTGGCCAAAACCTTGACCGAACTCGGGGCCGCGAAGGTGGTTGATCGCCGCATCGAAACCGACCGGACCGGCGAAGATGACACCGGGCATTCGTCGAGGTCGCTCTCCTTGCGCTCCGATGTCTTCGGATCGGACACCGCACAGACGATCCGATTGGCCCTTTTGCAGTTCCCGTCCAACACGTTGACGTGGTCATCCACTCTGCGATCCGCAGGTGGAGCCAGCCTGGATCCGAACGACTCCAACGTAATGAGGTGCATCAATCTCGCGGTGAACGTTACGATCGATCAATTGATCAAGGTTCGTTCGGAAGGACCGGAGCGAACCGCAGCCGCAACGCTCTGCTATTCCGGGATCCTGCATCTTTTCCGGCTCGGGAAGATGAATTTTGAGACCGCGGACCGGTTGTTTTCCAGTGCGTTCGACATCGAGCCCCGCGGAATATACCTCGCGTGGCGCGCCTATCTCAGAACGTTCCTTCTCGCGGAACGGCAATATAGCTGCCGTCAAACCATCGAAGCTGAAGCCTTCGATTTCATGCGCCGGGCACTCGAACTGGAACCTCACAATTCGTATGTTGCCGGCCTGGGCGCTCACGTCCAGACCATCATGAGACGATCGTACGTTGCCGCTTATGAACTGGCGGAGCGCAGCGTTCAGCTCAATCATGCCAATCCGATCGGCTGGGCATGCCTGGGGGTGGCGAAGAGTCATCTGGGGAAGCCGGAGGAGGGTTTCCGAGATACGTTGACGGCGCGCACCATCGCGGGATCGGCGCCGTATCGATATCAGCTGGATGCGCTCAGTTGCATCGTAGGCACGATGGCCGGGGAATTCGAAAAGGCCGTATATCTGGCTGAGGCCAGTCATGCATTGGCGCCGGAATTTGCCCCACCGCTTCGCTACCTTTCGGCACTCTATTCACACGCGGGGCAGCATGACCGATCTCTGGAGATGGTACGGCGACTGCAACGCGCCGAACCGGATTTTTGCTATGAGACGTTACGCGACAAGACCTACCCCGTAGCTGGCCTTCATCGAACGACGATCATTGAATCGTTGCCCAGACGACAAGTCTGAAAGACCTCGTTTCGACGATCCCCTGCCGCCCACAGTACGAACAGCTCGCGCGACGACATCAGCACCGACATCGGCTGACGTCTTGAAGCGTATCGAGCAAGTCAAACCTAGACTTGCGCCGGCAATCGTACCGCTTCCGGCGCCGCCTTGCCCCGGATCATGTCGCTCGCCTTGTCGGCGATCATCAGCGTCGAGGCATTGAGGTTGGCCGAGATCATCCGCGGCATGATCGAGGCATCGACCACGCGCAGGCCCTGCAGGCCGTGCACGCGAAGCTGGTCGTCAACCACGGCCCATTTGGTGTCGGCTGGACCCATCCGGCAGGTGCAGCCGGGATGGAAGGTGGTGGTGCCTCGCTCGGTGACGGCGGCGAGGATTTCGTCGTCACTCTGCACGTTCGGTCCCGGGAAATCCTCGTAGGCGTAGTACGGCGCCAGTGGCTTCGATGCGAGCAACCGACGCGCCAGCTTCATGCCGGCGACGACGACGCGGCGATCGATTTCCTCGACCAGATAATTGGTCTGGATGATCGGCTGCACAAAAGGGTCCGCCGATCGGATGCGGACATAGCCCCGGCTTTCGGGGCGCTGCTGCCAGGAAGCCACCGTCATGCCCGGCTCGTCCTCGAGCTGGCCTTGCACGCCTTCCTTGTAGCTCGCCGGCGTGAAGGTGAGCTGCAGGTCGGAGCTTTCGTTGGTCTCGCCGGAATGCCAGAAGCAATAGACCATGGTCGGCGACAGCGACAGCAGGCCGCGCCGCGTCGTGGCCCATTTCAGCGCCTCGATCCAGAGGCTGACGCCGCGCCTGAGTTCGTTGATGGTGCTGATGTTCTTGACGCGCGCGACCGAACGCGGCGCGTAGTGATCCTGCAGGCCCTCGCCGACGCCCGGCAAGGCATGACGCACCTCGATGCCGAGCGAGCCCAGCAGCTCCGGCGAGCCGACGCCGGACAGTTGCAGCACCTGCGGCGAATTATAGGTGCCGCCGGACAGGATGACTTCCTTGCTGGCGCGCACCTCGACCGGCGTTCCGCCCTTGCCGCCCCGGAGATAGCGTACGCCGACGGCGCGCTTGCCCTCGAAGATGATGTTGGTGACATGCGCGTGCGTCCGCACATCGACATTGCCGCGCTTGCGCGCCGGATGCAGGAACGCCTTCGCCGCGCTCACGCGCAAACCATTCTCGATGGTGCGCTGGCAGTACGACACGCCTTCCTGGATCGCGCCGTTGTAGTCAGGGTTTCTGGGAATGCCGAGGCTGACGGCGCCCTCCATAAAGGCCTCGCACAGCGGATCGTTCCAGTCCATCGTGGTGACGGTCAGGGCACCATCGCGCCCGCGATAGGTCTCGTCGCCCTCGCCGACCCGCCGTTCCAGCCGCTTGAAATAGGGCAGCACGTCCGGATAGCCCCAGCCGAGATTGCCGAGCTGCGCCCAGGTGTCGAAATCCTGGCGCTGGCCGCGGTTGTAGATATGGCCATTGATCGAGGACGATCCTCCCAGCGTCTTGCCGCGTGGCGCGTAGATGCTGCGGCCGCCGGTCCACGGGCCGACCTCCTGGCTGTAGGCCCAGTTGACGCTCTTCATGTGGAACGTCTTGATGAAACCCGCCGGCAGATGGATGTACGGGTGCCAGTCCGAGCCGCCTGCTTCGAGCACGCAGATTTTGGCGGAGGCATCTTCGCCGAGCCGGTTGGCGAGCACGCTTCCCGCAGAGCCCGCGCCGATGATGACGTAATCGAATGTATCCATCTGTCACTTCAGGCCGCTATCGCGACTTCTCGTTGAGTTGATAGTTCAAATGCGCCTTCACCGTCGGCCATTCGCTGGCGATGATGCTGTAAACCACGGT
>JAQSDT010000702.1:0-11405 GCA_029946075.1 bacterium
ACTGGATCGCCCGGTCAAGCCGGGCGATGACAGCTTCGCGAGGCTCGAGCGTCTACGAATGTCATTGCGAGGAGCGTAGCGACGACGCAATCCATGCCCGGCATGCGCGGAGAGATGGATTGCTTCGCTTCGCTCGCAATGACGGGCTGCTCTTACAGCTGACCCAGCAGCGTATCGCCGCCCGAGACTTCCACCTTGCCGGGGGCCGGCTCGAGGTTGAGCTTCTTCACGACGCCGTCTTCGATCAGCATCGAGTAGCGCTTGGAGCGGATGCCGAGGCCGTTGCCGGAGGCGTCGAGCTCCATGCCGATCGCCTTGGTGAAGTCGGCATTGCCGTCGGCGAGGAACACGGCTTCGTCGCGCTGGTCGGTGTCGCGTTTCCAGGCGTTCATGACGAAGGCGTCGTTGACGGAGACGATCGCGATGGTATTCACGCCCTTGTCCTTGATGGCGTAGGCGTTGAGGAAGATGCTCGGCAGATGCATCTTGTGGCAGGTGCCGGTATAGGCGCCGGGGACCGCGAACAGCGCGACCTTCTTGCCCTTGAAAATATCGTCGGTGGTTTTGACTTGCGGGCCTTCCGCCGTCATCACGCGAAACTTGGCTTCCGGCAGCTTCTCGCCAACTTGGATCGTCATCGTTCAATTCTCCCTCAATGAGCGGATGTGTCTTAGAGCATTTTTGACCGGGAAGGAAACCACTTCACCGGGGTTTGATGACGGCCACTGCTGTCATTCCGGGGCGAGGCAACGCATCGAACCCGGAATCTCGAGATTCCGGGTTCGCTTCGCGCCCCGGAATGACCGGGGAGATGTGTCCGCAGTGACTACCGTCAGGCCGCGGCCTTCTTCTCGTCGCGCAGTTCGCGGCGCAGGATCTTGCCGACGTTGGTCTTCGGCAAATCGGTCCTGAATTCGATCTGCTTGGGTACCTTGTAGGCGGTGAGCTGCGTGCCGCAGTACTTGATGACGTCGTCGGCCGACAAGTTCGGGTCCTTCTTGACGATGAAGGCCTTCACTGCTTCGCCCGACTTCGAGTCGGGGACACCGATCACGGCGCATTCCAGCACGCCCGGATGGCTGGCGATCACTTCCTCGATCTCATTTGGATAGACGTTGAAGCCCGAGACCAGGATCATGTCCTTCTTGCGGTCCACGATCTTGGTGTAGCCGTTGGCGTCCATCACGCCGATGTCGCCGGTACGGAAGAAGCCGTCTGCCGTCATCACGTTGGCGGTCTCCTCGGGCCGGTTCCAGTAGCCGGCCATCACCTGCGGGCCCTTGGCGCAGATCTCGCCGGCTTCGCCGAGCGGCACTTCCTTGCCGTCGTCGTCGCGGATCGAGAGGTAGGTCGAGGGCACCGGAAGACCGATCGTGCCGGAGAACTCCTCGATGTCGGCGCGATTGCAGGTCAGCGTCGGCGACGTCTCCGACAGTCCGTAACCTTCCGACAGCGTACAGCCGGTGGTCTTCAGCCATTTCTCGGCGACGGGCTTTTGTGTCGCCATGCCGCCGCCGTTGGAGATCTTCAGTTTGGAGAAATCGAGCTTGTCGAAGCCCGGTGTGTTCAACAGGCCGTTGTAAAGCGTGTTGACGGCCGGGAAGAAGCTGACCTGATATTTCGCCAGCTCCTTGACGAAGCCCGCCATGTCGCGCGGGTTGGGAATGAGCAGATTGGTGCCGCCGGCGCGCACGCCCAACAGGTAGCACGCGGTCAGTGCAAAGATGTGATAGAGCGGCAGCGCGCAGACGATGACCATCTGGTCGACGATCGGCGGCTTCTTCAGCGCCGGCTGCAGCCAGGCGTCGTTCTGCAGCACGTTGGCGAGAATGTTCTTGTGCAGCAGCGTCGCGCCCTTGGAAACGCCGGTGGTGCCGCCGGTGTATTGCAGGAAGGCGACGTCATCGAGCGTCAGCTTCGGCTTGTTGAGCTTGAGGCTGCGGCCGGCAGAGAGCGCGTCGTTGAACGACACCGCGCCCGGGATCGACCAGGCCGGCACCATTTTCTTGACCTTGCGCACCACCAGATTGACGATCACGCCCTTGAAGCCGAGCAGGTCGCCCATGCTGCCGACGATCACGTGCTTGACGGCGGTCCTGGCGATCACCTGCTGGACCGTAGTGGCGAAATTCTCCAGCACCACGATCGCTTCCGCGCCGGAATCCTTGAGCTGGTGCTCTAGTTCGCGCGGGGTGTAGAGCGGGTTGACGTTTACCACCGCATAGCCGGCGCGCAGCACGGCGGCGGTCGCGACCGGATATTGCAGCACGTTCGGCATCATCAGCGCGACGCGCGCGCCCTTTTGCAGACCCTTGCTCTGCAGGTACGCGCCGAACGCGGCCGACATCTCGTCAAGGTCGCGGTAGCTGATCGACTTGTCCATGCAGATGAACGCCTTGCGATCGGCGAACTTCTTGAAGCTTTCCTCCAGCAGCTCGACGAGCGAGGAATACTGGGTGACGTCGATATCGGCGGGCACGCCGGCCGGATACTGCTTGAGCCAGATTCGCTCCATGGTATTTCCCCTCTGTTCCGAGCCCGGATCCGATTGCATCAGACAGGTGCTCTGCTTTTTGTTTTGACGCGATTTCTCCCACGCGAACCGACCGCGGTTCGCTCGAAAACGCTATGGCTCCCTGTTGCTTCGGCCGGGCATGCCTTGTTTTCAGCAGTATTGTGAATGCCGCCGCCGATGGCAAGCGGCTGCGCGCTATCGACGCATTTCGCTGATCTGGACCAGGTCGCCGAAAGGCAGAAAAACCACGTATTTATGTGGCCAGGCGGCCCGTTAACCAGCCGGCTTGGTGTCGCTCTTCGGCTTTGCAGCAGCGTTCGGTTTGGCCGGCTTCGGCGCGGGTTTTTCAGCGGTTGCGGCCGGCTTCGCGGCGGGAGGCTTGGCGGCTGCAGGCTTCCGCTCGCCTGACGTGGCAGGCTTGGCCGCATGATCCGGCTTGGCGTTGGCATGCCGAGTTGCGGCCGGCTTGGCCTCGGGCTTGGCGGCCGTTTTGGCGGCAGCCTCGGTCTTGGGCGGGGTGGCCGCATCGGGCTTCTTCGAGGCTACGCGGGTTTTCTTGCCGCGCTTCGGCGTCGCCTGCTTCTCGGAATCGACTGCGACCGCTGCGATCAGGGCCGCTCCGCTCTTGGTCGGGCCGGTATAGACCGGTACCGGCTCGGAGGGAGCCGGCGCGGCGGCCAGCAGTTCCGAGGGCTTTGCCATCGGCGCCTGCAGCCCGGCGGTGAAGAAGCTCACCGCGGTTTCGCCGGTCGCGCTGCCGTTGGAGGCGACGACGTCAGGATCTTCATCGCTGGCGGGACGCTTGCGCTTGCCGTTGCACATCTCGTCGCGCAGGTTCGGCGGCGATGCGTCGATCGGCGCCAGACTGTCGACGGTGCCGAGCGCCGGGCGCAGCCATCCGAGCCCGCCGGTGCTGTTGCCGAAACCGCGCTCGAGCAATTGCGCCGCGCGGATCGCGCGTTGCTGACCGGAAGACGCACCGAGCACGACCGCGATCAGGCGCTTGCCGTTGCGCGTGGCGGAGGCAACGAGGTTGTAGCCGGACGCGCAGATGAAGCCGGTCTTGAAACCGTCGGCGCCGGGATAGCGGCCGATCAGGCGGTTGAAATTCTGCGTGATCCGGCGGCCGTGGCGGATCGAGGGGATGTGCATGAAATATTCGTATTCGGGCAGATCGCGAATGACCGCGCGCGCCAGAATCGCAAGATCGCGTGCCGACGTGATCTGGCCGTCGGCGGGCAGGCCGTTCGGATTGACGTAGCTGGTCTGCGTCATGCCGAGCTTTTGCGCCGATTGATTCATCATCGCGGAGAAGCCGTCGATCGATCCGCCGACGCCTTCGGCGAGTACCGCGGCCATGTCGTTGGCCGACTTCACCATCATCATCTTCAGCGCGTTGTCGACGGTGACCTGCGTGCCGGCGCGGAAGCCCATCTTCGACGGCGACTGCGAGGCTGCGACCGGCGACACCGTCAGCAGCGTGTCGAGCGTGATGCGGCCTTCCTTGACGGCCTTGAGGGTCACATAGGCCGTCATGATCTTGGTGACGGAAGCTGGATACCACGGCATCGTCGCGTTGTCGGCCTGCAGCACCTTGCCGGTATCGGCTTCGATCACCAGCAGCGCTTCGGCAGATGCCGCGCGCGGCGTCACGGCGGCAAGCGCTGCGGCGACCAGAATAAGCTTCAATGACGGATGACGAGGCAGCAGGCGAAGAAAATGCACTTTTCCGTTCCGGTCCTTTGAGACCCGCCTTCGAAGAGGAGGTCTTTAGATCTGACGTTCGGGTTTCAAGCGTGTCCGGCGCCGAATTTACGGCCGGGCAAACCTATACCGGGTTGCCATGCCAGAACAGGGCTCCGACGATTAAATCGTGGACGAAATATGCGCAGGATTGTTGTTTTGACGTGCATTCTTCGCGCGAACCGGCGGCCGTTTCGCTTGAAAACACTGTGATTCAGCGTTTTGAAGCGTGACCATGCTCACGCTGGCGTTATTTGGCCTCGATACTGGCCTGCGCGCTTTCCTGCACCATGAACTGCGCCCGCGCGAGTTCCGCGAAGCGGCCGCCCTTGGCGACCAGTTCGTCGAAAGTTCCGCTTTCGATCACGCGCCCGTTGTCGAACACCAGAATACGGGTGGCGTTGCGGATGGTGGAAAGCCGGTGCGCGATCACGAACGTGGTGCGGCCCTTCATGACTTCGTCGAGGGCGGCGTTGACCTTGGCTTCGGTGACGGCGTCGAGCGCGCTGGTTGCCTCGTCGAGGATCAGGATCGGCGGGTCCTTCAGCAGCGCGCGGGCGATCGACAGCCGCTGCCGCTCGCCGCCGGAGAGCATGCGGCCGCGTTCGCCGGCATGGGTTTCGAATTTCTTCTCGCTGCGGTCGATGAATTCGAGCGCCTGCGCGCGTGACGCGGCGAGGCGCATTTCCTCTTCGGTTGCGTCCGGCTTGCCGACCCGAAGATTGTCGGCGATCGAGCGGTTGAACAGCAGCGCTTCCTGAAACACGACGCCGATGTTCCGCCGCAGCGCCGTCAGCTTCAGGCCGCGGATGTCCATGCCGTCGATCTTGATGATGCCGGATTGCGGATCGAAGGCGCGATGCAATAGCGCAATCGCGGTCGATTTGCCGGCGCCGGTCGGGCCGACCAGGGCGATGGTCTGGCCGGGCAAAGCGGTGAACGAGAGATCCTCGATCGCCGGCCGTTTGCCGTCATAGGAGAACGAGACGTCGTTGAATTCGACGAGGCCGGACAGCCGCCCGGTGTCCATCGCGCCGGGCCGGTCGCGCACCGTGGGCACCGCGTCCAGCACGTCGAAGAATTCCTGCAGCCGCGGCGCTTCCATGAACACGTTGTTGATGAAGCTCACGACCTGTTCGAGCTTCTGGATCAGCATGGTCGCAAAGCTGACGAACATCACGATCTCGCCGACCGTGGTCTGGCCCTGTTCGTGCAGGATGATGCCGACCGTGAAGATCGCCAGCACCGTGATGGTGGTGGAGGCGCGCGTGATCACGGTCACCAGCGCCCACCAGCCGAGCACCGGCATCTGCACCGCCAGCAATTTGCTGGCGACGAAGCGCAGGCCCTGCACCTCGGCGTCGATCCGCACGAAGCTCTGCACCAGCGCGACGTTACCGAGCGCGTCGGAGGCGCGGGCCGAGAGGTCGCTGTAGTGCTGTTCGACCTCGCTCTGCATGCCGTAGGTCTTGCGCACCACCAGCGTGGTCAGCACCGTGAATATCACGCAGAGCACGAACAGCAGGATCGCGAGCCGCCAGTTGATGTAGAGCGCGAGCGGCAGCAAGACGACCAGCGACAGGATCGCGGCAAAATGCTCGCGGAAGAGTCCGAGCCAGAGCCGCCACAGCGAGTCGGTGCCGTTCAGCATCACCTTCATAAGCCGGCCCGAATGGGTGCCGGAATGGAAGGTCAGCGGCAGCTGCATGATGTGTTCGAAATAATCCGTCAGCACCGCCTGGCGCTGGCGGTGCGCCAGCTTGTCGGCGTTGAGGGCGACCGCGGCGCTGCAGAGGATGGTGAACAGGCCGAACGCCACCCAGGCTCCCAGCAGCGGCCAGGCCGTATTCGCCGACAGCGGCCCGGTCTGCGGCTTGCCGGAGAGCACGTTGACGATCTTGCCGAACAGCACCGGCTCGGCGAATTGCGCGCCCGCCAGCAGCAGATTCGCAAATGCCAGAATCCAGCCCAGCCGCGCTTCCTTGCCGAGCAATTCGAGTACGCGGGTGTAGAGGCGGAGCAGGGACATCAGGCAGGGACTCAGGGGCAATGGCAGCGGTAGCGCCTAAGCATACTAATCAGGGATCGCGGCGGAGAGCTAGCCGCCATACAGACTCAACCACCGACCTCATCCCGAGGAGCCGCGCAGCAGCGTCTCGAAGGCCCCAGGCCTCGTGTTTCGAGACGGCGCTGACGCGCCTCCTCACCATGAGGAGCGGGAATTCTCCTTCAGTTGATCAGGCGGCTGTTGAGCGGGGGCAGATACTGGTCGTCGAAAATGTCGGCGGCCTGCGGCCGCTTCTGAAACTTGAAGTCCTCCGCGGCCTGGTCGATCGAGCGTTCGAAACGTGCCGGGTCGATGCCACCGAGCCCGTTGCGCCGTACTTCGGCGGTCAGGATGTTATCGCGCAGGATGGATTGCAGGCGCTCGTGCTCCAGCTCGCGCGAACCGCCCTCCATGCGGTTGACGATTTCGGTCACGGCGCGTGCGGGGTCCTTTACCGTCAGGCGCAGGCCGCCGATCATGGCTCGTACGAACCCCTTCACCGCTTCCGGCCTGGCGGCAGCGAGTGCCGGATTGACGATGACGGCAAAGCCGTAGGCCTCGCAGCCATAATCGGCGAATTTCAATACCGCCAGATCATCCGCCGGGATGCCGCGGTCCCGCAGGTTGATGGCAGCCAGGTACGAAAATCCGGTGACCGCGTCGATCTGCCCGGCCGAGAGCATCGGCTCGCGCACCGCGGCGCTGATGCTGCTCTGCTTGACGCTGGCGAGCTTGATGCCGTTCAGCCTGGCGACCGCCGGCCACATCCGCACGGACAGATCGCCTTCAGTGACGCCGAGCGTCTTGCCGTCGAGATCGGGCAGCGCGCTCACGCCGCGGCTCTTGCGGGCAATGATGGCGTAGGGCGCCTTGTTGAACAGCACGAACACGGCCTTGACCTTGGGGGCGCCCTGCTTGTCCTTGTCGCGAAACCGCACCAGGGCGTTGATGTCGACCAGCGCGAAATCGCTGGTGCCGGCGGCCACGCGCGCGATGGCGTCGGGCGATCCGCTGGCGATATTGGTCGTCACCGCGAGCCCCTCCGCGCCGAACAGGCCGCTGACGGCCGCCATGGCGACCGGCGTTGCCACGGCGTCGATCGGCCGGTCGAGCGAGAACTGGATCGCAAGCGGTGTCTTGGGGTTGTCCTTGGAATTGTCCTTGGGATCGTCCGCTGCCCTGACCGGGTTCGCACCGAAGCCGGCGACAATGCACAGGCCGAGCGCAACCAGCGTGACGCTGGCGAAGAGGCGAAAGGCGTTGATCCTGACAGCACGCATGGAGAATGACATCGGCATGAGATGGGACAAGTTGCCGCGCCGGCCACCTTGTTTGTGTGACACTAGCAGCGCCAATACGCGCCCAGAGCAAGGCATTCTGACGCATCTAACCTGAACTGGCGATGACTGCCATGATTTTGCCAGAGATCGTTCAGCTGCCGTTCGGTTTGGGGAACCTAATGTGCCCCTCGTGGTTAGCTACCAAAGGCCCGCTCGGGCCGGCTTCCACGGAGGATGTAGAGATGTTTTCGCGAAAAGGTGTGTTTTCATCGATCGGTCGCGCCGGCGCGGTTGCGGCAGTTGCGGCAATGGCGCTGACGGCAGTCGAGCCGTCGATGGCCTTCGCGGGCTCGGCGCCTTCGCCCAAGAATGTGTCCAAGGGTGTTACGGCTTCCACCGGCACCAGCGACGCCACCGATATCAGTGCGCGCCGCCGATATTATCGGGGTGGCGGCGGCGGTGCCGCGGCAGCAGCGGCCTTCGCCGGCATCGTCGGCACGGGCATCGCGATCGCGGCCTCGCAGAACCGTCGCGACTACTATGACAACGGCTACTACGGCGGCGGCCCGGCCTATTACGGCAATCCGACGCCCTACTACTATCCGCCGGCCACCTATTATGGCGGCCAGCCCTACTATCGGTCGAGCGTCCCGCACTATCGCGGACATCCGCTCGCCAGCTGGTAATCGGGGCCCGCGTTAAAGATGAATCCACCGGCCCCGCGGCCGGTGGATTTTTTTATGGTTGCGGGTCAAGCCGTTAACACGCTGGCGACGGCTTTCCATTAGGTTCGGGGAATGAGTGATTCGCTCGAGCGGCTGTATCAGGCGGTCATCGCGGCCAAGGATCTCGATCCGGCAATTTCGCGAACGGCACGGCTGTTTCAGCGCGGCCCCTCCAAGATGGCCAAGAAGCTGGCCGAGGAAGCCATCGAAGTCGTCATCGACGCCGTCAACGGCAAGACCGATGCGGTGGTCCGCGAGAGCGCCGACCTCCTCTATAACCTGACCGTATTGTGGGCCGCGGCCGGCGTGAAGCCGGAGGACGTCTGGCGCGAGATGGCACGGCGCGAGGGGCTGCTCGGGATCGCCGAGAAGCTGCCGAAATTGAAGACCTCGGCCAAATTGCCGAAGGCGGCCGCTGACAAGTCTGCGCCGAAGGAACTGTCGAAGGCGGCCGTACCGGCCATTCGGCGGCGAATCGTCGCGCTGGAAGGCCGCGCCGCTCGCAAGCGGCATTAATCGCCCCGAATCTGCACAAATTCAGCCCATTCCCGGCATGGACAAATTCGCTCCATGATGGTTGATGCGCGCATGCTCAAACGGACCTACGACTGGTGCATCGCCGCCGCTGATAAGCCCTACGCGCTCTGGATCCTGGCAGCCGTAGCCTTTGCCGAAAGCTCATTCTTCCCGATCCCGCCCGATATCATGCTGCTGCCGATGTCGCTGGCGCGGCCGAAGAAGGCGTGGTGGTTCGCCACCGTCTGCACCATCGCATCGGTGGCCGGCGGCGTGCTCGGATACGCTATCGGCGCGCTGCTTTACGATTCGGTCGGGCACTGGCTCATCACCGTCTACGGCCTCGGCGACAAGGTCGACACCTTCCGGGCCTCTTATGCCGAATGGGGCGCGGTGATCATCCTGCTCAAGGGGCTGACGCCGATCCCCTACAAGCTCGTGACCATCACCTCGGGCTTTGCCGGCTACAACATCTGGCTGTTCGTCCTGTGCTCGATCGTGGCCCGCGGCGGCCGGTTCTTCGTCGTCGCGGTGTTGCTCAACCGCTATGGCGATCTCATCCGGGCCGAACTGGAAAAGCGGCTCGGTCTCTGGGTTGCCCTCGGCGCGATCGTTCTCGTGTTCGGCTTCGTCGTCGCGATCAAGCTGGTCTGACGTTGCAACCTGGTCTGACGCCGAAGGCCTTTGCCAGGCGGGATGTTCGGGTTACGCTTTCGAACATGCCCTATCGAAGCGGCTATTCACTGATGTTGTTCGGAACGCGAGCGGCGACCCTCGGCATCGTGCTGTCGATGATGATCGTCGCTCCGGACGCGGCTTTTCCGCAGGCTGCATCGCCACCACCGTCGCTCGGGGTGCAGTCTCCCGCCCAGCAACCGGTACCGGCGCAGCCGGAGCCGCAGCAGATCGAACCGCCTGCCGCGCCGCGCGAGGAAAATCCGGGCCTGATCAACGAAATCGGCAAGCTGCTGGAGAAGTCCAAGACGCTGCTGCCATCCCTGAAGAGTCCGAGCGAGACGCTCGACGATCTCAACGCGCGCGCCAAGGGCGCCGGCGAGAGTCTCTCGAACATGGCGAAGCCTGCGATCATGGTGACGGGGCGGGCGGCGTGCGCGGTGGCGGCGAACGGCGCACCCGACTGCAAGGCCGGCGCCGACAAGCTCTGCCAGAGCAAGGGCTACAAGGAGGGCAAGAGCCTCGACACCGACGCGGCCGAGAAATGCTCACCCAAGGCGTACATTCCCGGGCGCAAGCGCGAGCCCGGCGACTGCAAGACCGAAAATTACGTCACCAGGGCGGTGTGCCAGTAGCGCATGAACGCAATACTTGACACTGGAAAGATTGCCTTGTTGGTATGACGTCCGGCATTTCTCCGGCGATGCCGCTAACCGACCGAATAAACCGAAGGATTCTCTCGCATGTCCATGCCCGCGCTGTTCAAGGGCCGCCTGTCGATACCCGTGATCGGATCGCCGCTGTTCATCATTTCCGTGCCTGATCTGGTGATCGCCCAGTGCAAGGCCGGCGTGGTCGGATCGTTTCCGGCGCTGAACGCGCGGCCCGCCGCGCTGCTCGACGAAAGGCTGGCGCGGATCACCGAAGAACTCGCAGCTTACGACAAGGCGCATCCGGAGCGGCCGTCGGCGCCGTTCGCGGTCAACCAGATCGTCCACAAATCCAACAACCGCCTCGATCACGACCTCGCCATGTGCGAAAAATACAAGGTGCCGATGCTGATCACCTCGCTCGGCGCGCGGGAAGACCTCAACAAGGCCGCGCATAACTGGGGCGGCATCGTCTTCCACGACGTCATCAACCAGAAATTCGCGCACAAGGCGGTCGAGAAGGGCGCCGACGGGTTGATCCTGGTCGCGGCCGGCGCCGGCGGTCATGCCGGCACGATCTCGCCGCTCGCCTTCGTCGAGGAAACGCGCTCCTGGTTCGACGGGCCGATCGCGCTGTCGGGCGCCATCGCCAACGGCCGCGCCATCCGCGCGGCGCGCATCCTCGGCGCAGATTTCGCCTATATCGGCTCGGCCTTCATCGCCACCACGGAAGCCAACGCCGTCGAAGCCTACAAGGAAATGATCACCTCCTCGACTGCCGAGGACATCGTCTATTCCAACCTCTTCACCGGCGTGCACGGCAATTACCTCCGGCCGTCGATCGTCAAGGCCGGCCTCAATCCGGACGAACTGCCGACCTCCGATCCCTCCAAGATGAGCTTCGGCACCGACGCCTCCGGCGAGCGTGCCAAGCCGAAGGCGTGGAAGGAAATCTGGGGCAGCGGCCAGGGCATCGGCGGCATCGGCAAAGTAGTGCCGGCGGCCGAAATGATCGCGCGCCTCAAGAAGGAATATGACGAGGCGGTCGACCCGGCGCTCTGACGCGGGCGTGTAATCTCCCCGACGAAGGATGCGAGCGATGCCGAACGGGCAGGACCTGAGCACGCATGTCGCGCTGGTGACGGGCGGTTCACGCGGCATCGGTGCGGCTGTCGCACTCGCGCTGGCCGAACTCGGCGCCGCCGTCGCGGTCAATTACCGCGAGCGCGCCGTCGAGGCCGAAGCGGTCGTGGC
>JAQSDT010000702.1:11415-14220 GCA_029946075.1 bacterium
GCCGAAATCAAATCGGGCGGTGGCCGGGCCATCGCGGTTGCGGCCGACGTCTCGCAGTCGGGTGATGTGGCAGGGATGGTCGAACAGGTCGCGCGCGAACTCGGCCCGATCGACATCCTCGTCAACAATGCCGGCATCGCCATCGTGCGCAGTGTCGATGAGCTCACCGAGAGCGATTTCGATCGAACCATATTGGTCAATTTGAAGTCGGCCTTCCTCTGCACCCAGGCCGTGCTGCCCGCGATGCGGTCGCGCAAATGGGGCCGCATCGTCAACATTTCTTCCGGCGCGGCGCGTGGCGCCGGCGCGATCGGCCCGCACTACAATGCGTCCAAGGCCGGCATGGAGGGCCTCACGCGAGGCTACGCGGCGCGCCTCGTGAAAGAGGGCATCACCGTCAACAACGTGGCGCCCTCCCTGATCGAGACCGACATGATGCAGGGGCGCACCGATCTGGCCCGCACCATCCCGCTTGGCCGCATGGGGCAACCCGAGGAAGTCGCGCAGGCCGTCGCGATGGTGCTCGGCAATTCGTACATGACCGGACAGACCATCATCCTCAACGGCGGCATGGCCTTCATCTGAGGCGCGCCCGTCCTGTGCGAATTGCGCGCAGGTGGCTTGCTGCGCGGCTATCTCGACACCGCCTTACGAAGCAGGCAAGAAGCAACTCATTCTACCGGGCAGGACCTCTCATTCATGGATGCGATCTTTCGCGTTGACGGCAACGACGTCGTCACCAGTCCCTATGCAGCGGGCCCGTGGGACCCGAGCATGCAGCACGGCTCGCCGCCGGCATCGCTGGTGGTGTGGGCGGCGGAGCGGATCGCGACGCCGGTGCCGATGCGGATCGCGCGCGTCACCGTCGACCTGATGCGCCCGGTGCCGGTGGCGCCGCTGACGATCCAGAGCGAGGTGGTGCGGGAGGGCCGCAAGATCCAGCTCTGCGCCGTCAGGCTGCTGGCGAAAGGCGTGGTTGTCGTCAGCGCGACGGTGCTGAAGATCAAGGTACAGGCCGACGAACTGCCGCCGGAAGCCGTGATCGAGCCGGTCGAGCTGCCAGGTCCGGATCAGTCGCGTGTCGAGCATGTCGATTTCTCGTCGAGCCCGTTCGTCACGGGGATGTCGCTGCGCGCCGCGCGCGGTCATTTCGGCGTGCCGGGGCCGGGCGCGATCTGGTATCGCGTCGACCGGCCGATCGTCGAGGGCGCGCCGGTCTCGCAGGCGATGCGGACGATGGCGGCGGCGGATTTCTGCAACGGCACCTCGTCGGTGCTGGATTTCCGCAAATGGACCTTTCTCAACGCCGACCTGACCGTGAATTTTTCGCGCGAACCCGAAGGCGACTGGATCCTGCTCGACGCCGAGACCTGGATCGGGCCCGACGGCGCTGGCCTCGCGATGGCACGGCTCGCGGACCAGCGCGGCTATTTCGGCCGCGCCGTCCAGAGCCTCGTGGTCGAGAAGCGCTGACCGCGCGCGATCGCCTCGCGCGCAGTGGAGTCATCGTCATTCGAGGTCGAGCGCCTGGAAGCGTCCGCTCTCGTCGAGCGCCGTGCCCCAGATCTTGTGCGAGGCCTGGTGCTCGGAGCGGCCGAACCCGAGTGAGGTGCCGAGACCGAGATCGAGGTTGCGGGTGTTCTCCAGCACGTCGATCAGCTTCTCCGTGTCGATCTGCGCGCCGGTGCGCTTGATCGCCTGGATCAGCACGTTCGCCGCCACATATCCCTCGAGCGAGACGTAATCGGGCGCCTCGCCGGGGAAGTACTTGGCGAGCGCGTTCTTGTATTCGAGCACCGCTGACGAATAGCCGGACACCGCCGGCACCACCTGCGTCACGATCACGCCGCTGGCATAGCGCGCGCCGAGCAATTTCAGTTCCTCGGCCAATGCCGTGGAGCCGACGAACGAGACGTTGGTGTAGACCAGGCCCGGATAGAGGTCGCGCGTCTTTTCGATGAATCGCGCCGCGGCCCGGTAGGTCGCAACCATCACGATCGCCTTGATGCCGCCCTTGTGGGTCTTGAGCTGGTTGACGGCGTCGTCGACGTCGACGGTGTTGCGCGCGTAGTTGAGGCGGACGAGGGCGCTATCGTTGACGCCCATGGCGCGGAACGCCTTTGCCACACCGGCGAAACCGGCATCGCCGTAGGAGTCCTGCTGCGCGAACACGGCGATCTGCCGCGGCTGCAAGCGGCGCATCTTGACGAGATAACGTACGACCGCGTCGGTTTCCTCGGCATAGCTGGCGCGGTAATTGAACACGTAGCGGTCCGGCGGATCGTTGCGCAGGATGTTGGCGCCGGTGAACGCCCCGAAGAACAGCATGCGCCGTTCGAGCGCGTAGGGAATCGCCACGGCTGCCGTCGGCGTGCCGACATTGCCGACGATGCCGAACACCTGGTCCTTTTCGTAGAGCTGCTGCATCGCCGCTGCGGTGCGCGACGGCTCATAGCCGTCATCGGCCGCGAACAGCTTGAGCATCCGCCCGTCGATGCCGCCGGCGTCGTTGACCCGGTTGAAGGCCGTATCGATGCCGAGCTTCATCTGCCGTCCAAGTTCTCTGGCCGAACCGGAGAAGGGCGCCGCGATGCCGAACCGGATTTCGCGTTCGCTGATGCCGCGCGGGAAAGGCCCGGTCGGGGCCGGCGCGACATTCATCGCGGGCGCCGTCGCCGCGTTCGCAACCGTCGCGGCCATCGCGGCGGACGGGCCGATCACGCTGGACAGGCTCGGGCTCGAGCCTCCGAGCGAGCGTTCGAGATCGGCGAGCTGCCGCTCTGCCCGGATGCAATCCATCCGGCC
>JAQSDT010000702.1:14230-17151 GCA_029946075.1 bacterium
TCACCGCCGTGCGCCCGTCGGTGACGCTGCGATCTAACGCCTGCGTCAGACCGGAACGCTCGCCCTCGCTCGATGAGGCCTCACGGATCACCGTGGCGAACTTGTCCGAGATGATCTGGATGCGGGGGCGGGCGATATCGCGGCAGGCTTGCGCCGAACCGATCACGGGGCCGACGCGGCCGGCGAGGTCGCGCACGATATCGATGTCGCCAGCGCGGGCGCTGGCCGCCGTACCGGCGAGGAGGGCCGCGACCAGCAAGGCGATGCGATGCGAGGTCATGGCAAGCTCCTGAAGAACGAGAAGGGAGTATTGCGGTTCTCAGGCATCGTCATGTCCTCCAAAGGCATCATTGGTTTGCACGCTGCGCCGTTGTCGTGTCCGGCTTCCACTGCATGAACTGCTTGAGCAATTGCCCCGACGGCTCCGATGCCGCGGCATTGGCGGGCGCGGCGGAAAGAACGGCCTGGAATTCGCTGATCGCAGGCTTCCGTGAATCGTCCCTGGCTTGAACCAGCGCCGACTTGACCGACTGCACGAGCGTCGAAAATACCGACGGCTCGTTGTCGCCCGGCCGGGGGCCCGGCACGATGATGACGAAGAACATCGCCGCGACGGCGGAAACGCCGACCGCCGCGCCGAAGCGGGCTGCGACGCGCCACAGCTCCTTCTTCGGCTCCATCTCGGGTTCGCCCATCACCTGCGGATCGAGCGGATGACGCAGCGCGTCGGACACCGCGTTTTCAAGCCGGGAATCGAACGACGCCGGCGAGAACGGCGTGCCGGGCGCCGCATCCCGCGCGGCGCTGGAGCGATCGCGCAGCCAGCGCGGCGCATAATAAAGGGGATCGCGGGGGTTCAGATGATCTTGCTCACTCACGCTACTCATACGCTTACTCCTTGTGACACCTGGTCGAACACCCGACCGAACGCTTCGCTTGACGAGATCGAAACCGGACGCGTTGAGGGGCAGGCGATGACGAGCGCGCGCGGAAACATCCGCGGCTCTCCACCACGTGCCAGGCTTTTCAGGATGATTTGAATCGAAGCGCCGGACGCCGTTGATGTCGGCGGCACCGGTCCGCGAGAACGAATCTCTCGCGCGCGCGATTCCCATCGCTTCCATTGCCTTCCCCTCGGCAAAGTCCGTTTGAAGAACGGAAGTGATGTGTCAGGCCGCCGCCAGACGCATCACCGGTTTTTGATGGAACCGCGCTGGGGATGATTTAGGTTTGAAACTTGACAAAAGTAAGTTGAGCCTTTTGAGGCGACAACCGCGGCCCAGCGCCTGCCGGACAAGGCCCGCGCGACATCCGTCACGGCGAGCGGCGCGAATCGGTCACAAAGGCGCCGGATTCGCCGCGAGCGGCGCTGTTTCAACAAGCGACAACCGCGCAACGCATCTTAATCACTCGTTAACCAAGTTCGCCGATTCTTAACCATTCAATAAGAAAGGCGAGTCGAACACATGGACGTCCGAGCCGATCCCACGCGTCAACTGGTCAGGCTGCGCGGCCGGTCCTATGTCGCGTTCGTTTTCAGCCCGGTCGTGCCGATCGTCGACTGGCTCGCCGAAATCGACGCCACGCTGGCGCGCTCGCCCGGTTACTTCGTCGGCAAGCCGATCGTGCTCGATCTGGCCGCCGTCGATCTTTCCGGTTCCGCCATCGCCCATCTCGTCGGCAGCCTCAACGACCGCCATATCCGCGTGCTCGGCATCGAGGGCGTGGCCGAGGATCGTCTCGCGGCCAACATGCCTCCCTTGCTCACCGGCGGTCGTTCCTGCGTCATCACGCGCAATGAACCGGTGCAGAAAGCCGCTGAGCCCGAACCCAAGCCGAAACCGAAGTCGCTGCTGCTCGAAAGCCCGGTCCGTTCAGGCCAGTCGATCGTGTTCACCGAAGGCGACGTCACAGTGCTGGGATCGGTCGGCTCCGGCGCCGAGATCGTCGCCGGCGGCTCGATCCACATTTACGGAACGCTGCGTGGCCGCGCCATGGCCGGCGTCAACGGCAATTCCTCGGCGCGGATCTATTGCCAGAAGATCGAGGCGGAACTGCTCGCCATCGATGGCTATTACCAGACCGCAGAAGAAATCGATCCGTCGCTCCGCAACCGCCCGGCGCAAGCCTGGCTGCAGGGCGACAGCATGAAAATTACCCCGCTGAATTGATCGGCTAAGGAGAACAACGATGGCCAAGGTCCTGGTCGTTACCTCAGGCAAGGGTGGCGTTGGAAAGACGACGACAACCGCCGCGCTCGGCGCGGCGCTGGCGCAGAGCGGAAAGAGCGTTTGCGTCGTTGATTTCGACGTCGGTCTGCGCAATCTCGATCTCGTGATGGGCGCTGAACGCCGCGTGGTGTTCGACCTGATCAACGTGGTGCAGGGCGTCGCCAAGCTGCCGCAGGCGCTGATCCGCGACAAGCGGCTGGAAAATCTCTGGCTGCTGCCGGCCTCGCAGACCCGCGACAAGGACGCGTTGACCGACGAGGGGGTCGGCCGCGTCATCGCCGATCTCTCGGCCCGGTTCGACTATATCCTGTGCGACAGCCCGGCCGGCATCGAGCGCGGCGCCACGCTGGCGATGCGCTACGCGGACGAAGCCGTGATCGTCACCAATCCGGAAGTCTCCTCGGTGCGCGATTCCGATCGCATCATCGGCATGCTGGATTCCAAGACGGTGAGGGCGGAGCGCGGCGAGCGGGTGGAGAAGCACATCCTGATCACGCGCTACGATCCGGCGCGCGCCGCGCGCGGCGAGATGCTCTCGATCGACGATATTCTGGAAATCCTCGCGACCCCACTGCTTGGCATCATCCCCGAGAGCCAGGACGTGCTGCGCGCCTCCAATGTCGGCTCGCCGGTCACGATCAACAACGCCGACAGCGCTCCCGCTCGCGCCTATATGGACGCTGCGCGCCG
>JAQSDT010000703.1 GCA_029946075.1 bacterium
AACTCACGAGGTTGATGGGTATCGCTGCGCTCCACCCATCCTACGGCACGGCGCATCCCCGTTAACGATCTCGGGAAAAAAGCTGCACGGATGTCGCTCGTGCTGCTGATTTTTTGCGCGGCGAACCGGGCGTCCCAAAGCCTTTGTTCACTATCCGCACATTCGACGCAGGGCGGGTTACCGCAAATATACCAATGCAAACTCAACTACAGGGCCACATGGGGTGCCTGTAATGTATCGCGTTCTGAACTGCCTGGTCACCGAACACGATCTGCGTCTGGTCGTGCTGGCGGGGACGATCTGCTGGCTGGCCAGTGCCGTCGCCATCAGCCTGTTTCACCGGGCCAGGGCATCGCGCGGACGGACGCGTGCGATCTGGATCGGGCTCGACGCCACGGTCGGCGGCTGCGGCATCTGGGCCACCCATTTCATCGCCATGCTGGCCTACGACCCCGGCAACGGCGCCGGATACAATATTCCGGTCACCCTGCTGTCGCTCGTGTTTGCGATCGCCATTGTCGCTGTCGGTCTTTGCATCGCGTTGATGAGCCCGCGACGTGTGGTGGTGGCGCTCGGCGGCGCCGTGATCGGTGCGGGCGTTGCCGCCATGCATTACACCGGCATGACGGCGCTCGAGATTCCAGCCTATATCGTCTGGTCGCCCGGCATCGTCGCTTCGTCGATCGCGATCGGCAGCCTGCTCGCGGCGCTGGCGCTGCTGGTGGCCGTGCGCGGCGATAATTCCGCGCACACGCTTTCGGCCGCCGGATTGCTGACGGTTGCGATCGTCGCGCATCATTTCACCGCCATGGGCGCGGTTTCGCTCATTCCGGATCCGACGCTGGGCTCCGACGGGCTGTCGGTTTCCCCCGGCGCGCTGTCGTTCCTGACCGCAGTCGCGGCCTTCGCCATCCTCGGCATCTCCCTGCTGGCGGCGATGCTCGATCGCCGCGCCAAGAGCGAGCTCAGTCAGCAAAAAGTTCTGCTCGACAGCGCGCTGGATAATATGTCGCAAGGTCTCTGCATGTTCGATGCCGACGGCCGCATCCTGTTGTGCAACGATCGTTACGCCGAAATGATGGGCCGGGCCGACCAGACCCTCGAGGGCCGGATGCTGCGCGATGTCCTGCACGAGCAGAAATCGCGCAACCGCTGGGACGGCGATCCCGACGAGTTCGTCGCCAGCGTCATCGCCGCGGCGAAGGCGGGCGAAACCGTTACCAGGATCGTCAGCCGCAACGGCCGCGCGATCCGCGTGGTCGACCAGCCGATGAAGGGCGGCGGCTGGGTCGCCACCTTCGAGGACATCACCGAATGGCAGGAGGCCCAGGAACAGATTTCGCACATGGCGCGCCATGACGCGCTGACCAATCTGCCGAACCGGACGCTGTTCCGCGAACAGCTCGAGAAGGCATTGCGGCTCGCCAAGCGCAACGATCAGCTCGCCGTGCTCTGCCTCGACCTCGACCATTTCAAGGACATCAACGATTCACTCGGCCATCCCGTCGGCGACGCGCTGCTGAAGGCAGTCGCCGGCCGGCTCGGCGAGTGCGTCACCGAGAATGACACCGTGGCGCGGCTCGGCGGCGACGAATTCGCGATCGTGCAGTTCTGCCATGATTGCGATCCGTCGGCGGTCTCGCTGCTGGCCAGCCACATCGTCGAGAAGGTGGCCGCGCCCTACGATATCGCCGGCCATCAGCTGGTGATCGGCGTCAGCATCGGCATTTCGCTGGCGCCGGAAGACGGCAGGAATCCCGACGAACTGCTGAAGAAGGCCGATCTCGCGCTTTACCGCGCCAAGGAAGACGGCCGCGGTACCTATCGCTACTTCGAGACCGGGATGGATGCGCGCGCCCAGGCGCGGCGGCTGCTCGAACTCGACCTGCGGGCGGCGCTGCATCGCAAGGAATTCGAGGTGTATTACCAGCCGATCCGCGACATCGCCAGGGACGAAGTCGTGGCGTTCGAAGCGCTGGTGCGCTGGAACCACGCGCTGCGCGGCATGATTTCGCCGGTCAGCTTCATTCCGCTGGCCGAAGAAACCGGCCTGATCGTCCAGATCGGCGAATGGGTGTTGCGGCAGGCGTGCATGGATGCCGCCCGCTGGTCCAGGGATGTCGGCGTCGCCGTCAATCTCTCGCCGGTGCAGTTCAAGAATCCCGATCTGGTGTCGGTCGTGAAAGAGGCGTTGAAGACTTCCGGCCTGCCGCCGCAGCGGCTCGAACTGGAAATCACGGAGTCGGTGCTGCTGCAGAACAGCGAGGCGACGCTGGCCGTGCTGCACGAGTTGCGCGGCTTCGGCGTGCGAATTTCGCTCGATGATTTCGGCACCGGCTATTCGTCGCTGAGCTATCTGCGCAGCTTCCCGTTCGACAAGATCAAGATCGACCGTTCCTTCGTCAGCGAACTGGCGACGCGCGACGATTCGATGGCGATCGTCCGCGCCGTGACCGGCCTCGGCAAGAGCCTCGGCATCGTCACCACGGCCGAAGGCGTCGAGACCGACGCGCAGTTCGAGCTGCTCCGGCAGGAAGGCTGCACGCAGGCGCAGGGTTATCTGTTCAGCCCGCCGCGGCCGGTGGCCGAGGTGGAAGGAATGCTGTCGAGGCCGCGGGCACGGAACGTGGCGTAGGGGCGGGTCCCGGCGTGTGGGGGAATCAGTCAACTGATCCTTCATTCCGGGCGGCCATACGGGACAGACACTTCACGACAGCGGCACGCCCACCTACGTCGGCGAATTGCCATTCAGCGATCGAAGGTTCAGCCCAACCGGCAAGGGGATATTGCCGGTCAGCATGTTTCGAAGGTGGTAACGCCGGAAGTGGCGAGCGTCATCCATCGATTCGTCTGCACTCAACCCGGCGGGAGCCCGGCGGCGCGAAGGGCCACGGTATCGGCTTCAACTTGCGCCACATCACGGCGACTGAACTGGGTCGTGAGCCACGCGGCAATCGTGAAATTCGGGCGGGCCGCCAAAAGTTGCTCCGCGGTTCGCCTGGCCTTCTCCGGTTGGTCGGTCTGCTGGTAGATGATCACGAGATCAGTGAGGCCAAATCCCGGATTTCGGGCATGATAGGCCTGAAAGGCCGCAATCGCCTGTTCGGGTCGCCCCGACAGCCGGTAAGCGTTGCCGAGAGTGCCCAGATATACTGCGGGATAGTTCGGACTGAGAGTCATCGCCCTCTCGCTCAGTTCGACCGCGTCATTGGGATATCCCGATGCTGCAAGAACGTGGCTGGCGAGTTCAGCCGTATCAGCCGCGCCAGGGGCCAGTTTGACTGCCTTTCTGGCAGCGGCAACGGCGTCGTCGTGGAGCCGCTGAAACTGCAGGACCAGACTTGAAACGGTGTAGGCGTCGGCATTCCCGGGATCTATTTCAAGGGCCTTGTCCGAGTAGGATCGAGCCTTGTCGATCGCGACCTCGCGATCGTCCCACCATCCGAAGCGGGCATCCAGGCAGTGCAGGAAGCCCAGCTTGGCATTGAGCGCGGCCGACATCGGGTCAAGCGCGAGCGCCTTTTCCCAAAAAAAACGGGCCTGCCCGGAATCCTCCCTGGTGATGGCCTTGCGGTGGTGGGACATCCCTTGCACCCAGCAACTCCAGGCCTCGACATTGGTGGTCGTCGTGTATTGCAGCCGCGCCTGTTCGCCTTCCGTGAGCTTGACCTGCATCTCGGTAGCCAGGACCAGGGTTATTTCATCCTGAATAGCGAAAATATCGTCCATGGCCCGGTCGTAGCGTTCTGCCCACAGATGCGCGCCGTCTTGTGCGTCGATCAATTGCGCCGTGACCCGGATACGGTTGCCGCTCCTGCGAACGCTGCCCTCAAGAATGTAGCGCACGCCAAGTTGCTTTGCCGCCTCGCGCACATCAACCGGGCGCCCCTTGTAAACGAAGGTGGAATTGCGTGCGATGACGCGCAGCCCTGCAAGCTTCGACAGCGTCGTGATGATGTCTTCCACCAGGCCGTCGCAAAAATGCTCCTGCTCCGGATCGCCACTCATGTTCTGAAAG
Source organism: bacterium (assembly GCA_029946075.1). Classification (GTDB taxonomy): domain Bacteria; phylum Pseudomonadota; class Alphaproteobacteria; order Rhizobiales; family Xanthobacteraceae; genus Bradyrhizobium. The sequence continues at coordinate 4,019 of JAQSDT010000703.1, forward strand.
GGCAGGACCGCGACAGAAGGCTTGCCGGGGAGCGAGAGGGGCTGGGCTTCCGCAGGCTTCACCGTTGTTCTTGAGGCGGCGTCCCCGTCCAGCCGGACGCGCCCCGCGCGCATCGGCTCGGCGATGTTCTTCAGGTGCTGCGGGCCCATGTCGTCGAAGGCGATATCAACCTTGCCGCGAATCTGCCGTTGGGCGTCGTCGGAAATGCAGATGCCACCGGGCTCCGCGATCCCTTCCAGACGTGCGGCTATGTTGACACCGTCTCCGAAGATATCGTCGTCGTCGACGATGATGTCGCCGACGTGAATGCCGATGCGGAATTCGATCCTGCTGTCCTGCGGAACATCAGCATTCTGCGCCGCCATGCCGCGCTGGACTTCAACGGCGCAACGCGCGGCGTCGACGGCGCTGGCAAACTCGACCAGCATGCCGTCGCCGGTGGTCTTGACGATGCGGCCGCGATGCGCGGCGATTACGGGGTCGACCAGTGTCTTTCGAAGCGTCTTGAGTTGGCCAAGCGTGCCTTCTTCATCGCGGCCCATCAAGCGGCTATAGCCGGCGACATCCGCCGCCAGCACGGCCGTCAGCCGCCGCTGCACGTACTCACTGCTCACGACGCATCCCCAAGGCCCGGTGATAGAACAGTCATAGCAGTAAACCGTTGTGCGACCGATGCCAATGTCGGCCCAGGAAGGCTGTACGCAGGCGCAGGGCTGTCTGTTCAGCCCGCCGCGGCCGGTGGCCGAGGTGGAGGCAATGCTGTCGAGGCCACAAGCAGGGAACGTGGCGCAGGGCAGGTACTCTCAAATCCGGGATGTCCGCTACCAATGGAAGAGCAGACCTGGTCATACCAAGCCGGGCGCTTCCGCAGGTTGCCCCGGAGCGGACATTTGCATCATGCGCGGCAGGCCATTTCGCGATCGTCATCCCCTTTCAGGATGCCGGTTTAGACGGTACGCTTTGCTTGCTCGGGCTGACGGGATTTTTGACCAGGTAAATTCCCGGACGCCGACGCTTGCTTGTGTCCCTGAAAGGGAGATGAGCGGCGTAGTGCCTGGAGAGGTGAATGCGGCGACGAAATTTTCTCGGTGTTCTCGGCGGTGCTGTCGTGTTGCCGTTGGGCGCGCAAGCGCAGTCCGGACGGGTCAGGCGGATTGGCGTGCTTATGCCGCTGGCGGGCGACGATCCGGTTGCAAAGGCTCGTATCGCCGCCTTTCTGCAGGGATTGGCGCAACTCGGCTGGAAAGACGGCCAAAACGTGCACATCGATTACCGATGGGCGGTCAGTAGCGCGGATCAAACCCGGAAAGATGCGGCAGAACTGGTTTCGCTCGCACCCGATGTCATCATGGTGACGAGCAGCCTGCCGACGGTGGCGATGACGCAGGCCACGCGAGCGATACCGATTGTGTTCGTGCTGGTGGCGGATCCGGTCGGCTCCGGTGTCGCCGAAAGCATGGCGCGTCCCGGCGGCAACGCAACGGGATTCACACCGTTCGAATACGCCACGGCCGGGAAGTATCTGGAGCTGCTGAAGGAGGTCGCGCCCAATGTAACGCGCGTTGCGGTTACGCAAGACGCCGCGGCTGTTGGCGCGATGGGTCAGGTTGCGGCTATCCGGGCGGCAGCTCCATCCCTCGGGGTGGAGATCATTCCGTTCGACGGGCGGGACGCCGGCGCAATCGAGCGCGCCATGTCCGCGGTGGTGGCCGAAGCAAACGGCGGCCTGATCGTCACGGCGATCGCGGCGGCGAACATTCATCGAGAACTGTTTATCGCTCTGGCGGCGCGTCACCGGCTGCCTGCGGTCTATCCATATCGCGCAAACGTCGCTGGCGGAGGTCTGGTTTCCTATGGGCCGGACCAATTTGACATCTATCGGCGTGCCGCCGACTACGTCGATCGCATCCTGAAGGGAATGACGCCGGGTGACCTGCCCGTGCAAGCTCCGGTCAAGTACGAACTGGTTGTCAATCTGAAGACCGCGAAGGCTCTCGATCTCGTCGTGCCGCCGGCGCTGCTCACCCGCGCGGACGAGTTGATCGAATAGGATCGACGTTCGCTACTGGCGCCGAGCGGGATGCACCGTCACCGCAACTCCCTCCGACCTTGTCGGCCTATCAGGGCAGACCGGATGCCATTTGGCGGACGCCAAACCGACGCGAATGACCCCAAAGTGGACATTAATCCCTGGCCCCTGAATGGCCCGTCATGCTTTGATAAGGCGGGTAATAGCCACTTGGGGGTAGGTACCTTTGGCGGTCGACCGCGTTGAACGGCGATTGGCGGCGGTGCTGGCTGCGGATGTCGCCGGATATAGCCGCCTCATGGGTGGTGACGAGGAAGGCACCCTGGCCCGGCTCAAGGCGGCCAGAAAAGCTGTTGTGGACCCCGCTATCGCTTCCCACCGCGGCCGCATCGTCAAAACTACTGGCGACGGTATGCTGGTGGAGTTCGCCAGCGCTGTCGATGCCGCCCGATGCTCGGTGGAAGTTCAGCGGGCCATGGCGGCGAAAAACGCCGGCGTCTCTCAAGATGCCCGAATTGAATTCCGAATCGGTATCCATGTCGGCGATATCATCATCGACGACAACGATATCTTTGGCGATGGCGTCAACATTGCTGCTCGGCTGGAAGGTATTGCCGAGCCGGGCGGCGTTTGCATATCCGATGACGCCTATCGGCAGGTTCGGGGCAAGGTAGAGATCGCCTGGGACGATCTTGGGCCGCAGATCCTCAAGAACATCGCCGGGCCCATGCAGGCGTGGCGGGCTCAGCTCAGTGGCCAAGGCGCCGTGAAGCTGCCGCCGGGGTCGACCGCAGGCCGAGCTCCCGCGCTCGCGCTCCCCGACAAACCATCCATCGCGGTTCTGCCGTTCCAGAACATGAGCGGCGATCCGGATCAGGAGTATTTCGCCGATGGCATCGTCGAAGACATCATAACGGCGCTCTCGCGCTTTCCTTCCTTGTTCGTCATCGCCCGAAATTCCTGCTTCACCTACAAGGGCAAGGCCGTCGACGTGAGGCAGGTCGGGAGCGAACTCGGCGTCCGCTATGTGCTCGAAGGAAGTGTCCGAAAAGCCGGCGGTCGCATCCGCATCACGGCACAATTGATCGAAGCTCGATCGAACAAGCATCTCTGGGCGGAAAAACTCGACGGTCAGGTAGACGATCTTTTCGAACTCCAGGATACACTGACGATGAAGATCGTTAGCTCAGTTTCGCTCAAATTGGAGATTGCCGAGTTTGAGCGGGTGAAAGCCAAGGCGACGGTCGATCTGGATGCCTACGATCTCTACCAAAAGGCGACGGCGCTACAGCGATACGACCGACGCTTCGATGAAGCCTACGAACTGTTTTGCAAGGCGTTTGCGATCGATCCCGCTTATGCAGCCGCCTATGTGCTGGCAGCATCAACCCTCTTTAATCGGCAATTTGCGCGAGGCACTCCAATGCCGCCGGAAATCCGAGCGGAAATTATTCGGTTGACCGAAACAGGCATGGCGCTGCCGCACGAGGACGCTCTGGCAATGGCGAGGGCCGCTCATCTGCTGTCCTATCTTGGAAAGCAATACGATGTCGGGAAGGAACTGGCCGATCATGCTTTAAGGCTGAACCCAAACCTTGGATTTGCGTGGCTGGCTCGGGGGTGGATTTCCGTCATGCGCGGCGAAAGCGAACTTGCAATCGACAGCTTCACCGCCCTGTTACGCCTCGACCCCCTCGATCCCGCGCGGCCTCAGGCATGGTCCGGATTGGGTTGCGCTTACAATATCGTCGGCGCCTATGAAAAGGGATACGAGTGGTCGCGGAAGGCCGTGGAAGTCAATCCGGCCATGCACTCGTTCGCATATTTCGTCATCAATGCTGTGCCCTACGGCCGCGTCGCGGAGGCCCGGGACACCGTCGCGAAGATGCTCGAGATCGATCCCGGGACAACGGTTTCGGATGCGCTGGTGCTTTGCCACACGCGGGATCAGGAGTGGTTCGAGCGCATGACGCGCTCATTCCGCGAAGCCGGCCTGCCCGACAGTTCCAGCTGAATTCAGAGACTTGGGTTGCAGTGCCGCTGTCAGCTTGAGGTGATCGACGCGAAGCGAGTCCCCGTTTTGGAAGCCGGCGCCGCCCGAAGATATTTCCTTCGGTCCGGCCTGAGACGTCTTCCAAGCCTTGAGGTTGAACCGCTACACTGGCTCGTCCTGATCTGCGGGGGGCGGTCATGAAGCGACGTGATTTCATCCTGGGGCTCGGCAGTGCGGCGCTGTGTTCGAACGCAGCGCGAGGACAGCAGGCTTCGGGCGCCGGTCAGCTCTCGGCGACGAAGAAGCGCGTGGCGCATGTGGATCCCGCCCTGAAGGTGGAGGACATGAAAGTTGTCGCCGGCCCATTCTTCGACGAACTGAAGCGGCTCGGCTATGTCGAGGGTGAAAACCTCGTCGTCGAGCGGTATTCGGGGGGCGGGCGAATTGAACGATATCAGTCTCTCGCCCAGGAGGTCGTCGAGACGAAGCCGGATTTGATCTTGTCGATCGGCGCCCCGCTAACCGGCCGTTTCAAAGCGGTTACGAGCACAATTCCGATCCTGGCCGTCACCGGTGATCCCATTCGCTTCGGAATCGTAACGAACATCGCGCGGCCGGGCGGCAACATTACGGGCGTCAGCGTCGATGCCGGCGTTGCAATCTGGGGCAAGCGCCTCGAGATTCTTGCAGAAGCTGTACCCAAGCTCGCCCGCGTCGCCTATGTCTCGACCCGCGGGAATCTGAACAGTGCCGGTGGTAAAGCAACGGAAGAGGTAGCCAAAAAACTCGGTATATCCCTGGTACCTGCGCCGGTGGATAGTCCGGTTACCGAAGCGGAATACAGGCGCGTATTTGATTCGATTCAACGGGATCAAATCGATGGAATCTTTTTCTCGGCCGAGTTCGAGCACCAGCCCCATCGGCGTTTGGCGATTCAGCTGGTCCAGCAAATCCGCCTGCCTGCGGTCCATATCTTTCCTGACGACGTGGAGGCCGGAGCGCTGATGTCATACGCGCTCGACGCGAAGGCTGCGTTTCGGACGATGTCTGCGCAGGCCGTCGAGATTTTGAAGGGCGCCAATCCCGGCGACATGCCCTATGTTCAGGGCGTTCACTACGAACTGGCGATCAACCTCAAGACGGCGAAGGCGCTCGGCCTCGAGTTGCCGGCGACCCTTCTCGCCCGCGCCGACAAGGTGATTGAATAAGGGCCGTCGGAGGCGTCGGGATCGGGCGCTGTTCGACCTGCTCCGGCTGCGTGCGCGGATCGTGACGCAGGGCGGGCGCTCATAACTCCGGGATGTCGGTTTTCGATGGAGGAGCGGACACGGTCTTGTCCGCCCGGCACATCTGCAAATGACCCCGAACGGACGTGGGGTCGCTTCGGCACTTCCTGACAAACCGGAAGTTCGCTACGCTTCGTCCGGGAACATCTGGGGAATCCGTCGATGACACCTGTTCAGCTGCCCGAGACCCGCTACGCGCGCAGCGGAAACGTCAGTATCGCCTATCAGGTGATAGGCGATGGTCCGATCGACCTGATCATGGTTCCGGGTTTGGTCTCGCATATCGAGTATTTCCACGAACTCCCGGGCTATACGGACTTTCTGCACCGGCTTGCCGGTTTCGCGCGCGTGATCAGCTTTGACAAGCGAGGCCAAGGCTTGTCCGATCGAATTGCCGGGAGCCCTTCGCTCGATGAGCGGATGGACGATCTGGATGCCGTGATGAAAGCGTTGGGAATATCACGTGCGGCCTTGTTCGGGTATTCCGAGGGAGCCGCGATGAGCGCTCTGTTTTCGGCGACCTATCCCGAGCGGGTTTCCCATCTCGTTCTCTATGGCGGATTTGCCCGGTTCACCAACTGCGACGACTATACACATATGTTTCCACTGGAGCAGATGATCCGCTCAGTGAAGTACTGGGGCAGCGGCGCGTCGATCAATGCCTTCGCTCCGAGCCTCGCCAGCGATCCTGAAGCGGTCAGGATCTGGGCCAAGGGCGAGAGGCTCATCGTTAGTCCCAGCGCCTATCAGATGGCGCTTGAGACGAATGCGCTGATCGACGTTCGCGCCATTCTGCCGCAACTTCGATTGCCAACCCTCGTTCTGCACAACGAAGCGGATCGGGCCGTGCCAGTCGCCAACGGCCGCTATTTGGCGGCCCACATTCCCGGCGCCCGGTACGTCGAGTACCCCGCCGGCGATCATCGGCCGTGGGCTCAGAGGAATGTCGAAGCCATCATCGGCGACATCGAGGAGTTCGTTACCGGCCGCCGCGAGGTCGTCGTCGACGAAATCGAGCGCGTGCTCGCCACCGTTCTTTTCACCGATATCGTTGACTCGACAAGGCAAGCGGTAAGTCTTGGCGACGGCAGCTGGCATCGGTTGCTCGACGAGCACGACAGGCTCGCGCGTCGTACCGTCGAGCAACATCGCGGCCGTTTGATCAAGATGACAGGCGATGGAATTCTGGCAACCTTTGACGGACCGGGGCGTGCCATCAAATGCGCCGTCGCGCTTTCAACCGGCACCGCGCGACTTGGAATCAGGCTGCGTGCAGGATTGCACACCGGCGAAGTCGAGCTGCGTGGCGAGGATATCGCCGGTATCGCGGTCAATACCGCTGCACGGATTATGGGTGAGGCAGGCCCTGGCGAAACACTGGTATCGCGGGTCGTGACCGATCTGGTAGCCGGCGCCGGTGTGAACTTCAGCCGCCGCGAGCCGTGCGATCTCAAGGGGCTGCCGGGGCGATGGGACCTCTTCGCCGCTTCATGAAGCGAGAAATCTGTGCGGACGGCGCCAGACGGACATGCCTTCGTCACGCGGCGATGTCCGCTCCTGAGGGGCGTCGCTGACACAGGCCTGGCCGAGCCGACTATGAGCGCGAGCCCTGGCGCCTCAACACCTGCTCACGCCTTGCGCAGCGCGAAATGCGCGCCGCAGAATGCCATCACGGCGCCGAGGCATAGCGCGGCGAGGCCGGCGAGCACGCCGGAGATGGTCGGGATCGGGCTCGGCGCCGATGCGGCCTGACCGGCGCCGGCGAGGATGAGCACGCCGACCGCGATCAGGAATTGCCGCATGCGCTGCGGGATCTGGCCGGAGGCCGCGCTGCTCATCAGGTTCGCGGTGAGATAGCCGCCTGAAAACCCGACGGTCGCGATCAGCCACCACGCGATCGCGGCTCCCGCCGGCATGAATTCGCGTGTGTCCGATCGCCACAGGCCGCCGAGATCGAGCCCGTAGCGCGCGCCCAGCATGTGCACGGCGAGCGCCAGCAGCACCCCGGAAACAATCGCGCCCGCAAGGATCAGGCGACGCGGAAAATAGGTCGTCTCGGCCATGCTCCGCTTGTAAGGTAAAGCCGGCTCGCCGCGCAAGCAGGGATGGCAGAGGCGACAAAGGGATTTCTGGATTGCCGACTTCATTACCGGATCGCAGCGCGGCGGAAGGCGAGGGCGCAGCCCCGACGACCTACGTCTACAAGGGCTCGCTGTTCGGGGCGGCGCATCGCTATGAACTGACCGACGCCGGATTGTCGTGGCGGTCCGGCAGCCGGTCCGGCGTGTGGCCCTATGCCGACATCGCCTCGGTGCGATTGTCGTACCGGCCGATGTCGATGCAGTCGCGCCGGTTCCGCGCCGATATTGCGAAGAAGGGGGGCGGGCGGATCGCGATTCTCTCGACGACCTGGCAGACCGTCTCGCTGATGACGCCGCAGGACCAGGGCTACCGCGCCTTCATCGGCGTACTTCACGCGCGGATGAAGCAGGCCGGCAGCAAGGCGTCGCTGGACGGCGGCATCGGACGGCCGACCTATGCGGCAGCGCTCGTGATGCTGGCGTTCCTTGCCGTCGCCATGGTCGGCCTGCTGGTGCGGGCGATCGCGACCTCGCAGCTCACGGCGGTGCTGTTCCTGATCGGCATCGGCGCCTGGTTCGTCTGGACGATCGGCGGCTTCATCAAGCGCAACCGGCCGCGGCGCTATACGTTCGACGCGCTGCCCGCCGAGTTGCTGCCATAGGTCGTTTCGCAATCAAGCGAAACCAAATGTGACTTCGCGGTATCGGCCAGGCGCGGCATCGTGACGTCATGCGCACGCCCACCGAAGCCGAGATCGCCGCGATCAACAAAGAGCATCTGATCGAGACGCCGCTGCGGCCGGCCGATCTGCTGTTCGTGTTCGGCACGCGCGAGGGTGTCGACGAGCGCGTCGATGCGGCGTGCCGGTTGTGGCGCGAGGGATATTGCCGCTGGGCCATCGTCAGCGGCGGCGTTACGCCGGGATCGCCGCGCTCGGAATGCGAGATCATCGCCACTGCCATGATCGCGCGCGGCATGCCCGGAGAGATCATTCTGCGCGAGGATCGCGCGATGAACACCGGCGAGAATGTGATCTTCTCGCTGCCGGTGATCGACGCGGCGCTCGGGCTCGCCAATATTCGCAGCGTGATTTGTCTCGGCAATAGCTGGACCGCGCGGCGCTATCCGATGACGCTGCATCGTCACTGGCCTGAGGTGGAGAAGATGCTGGTGACGATCGACAGCTTCAGGACGCCGCGGGCGCTCTGGCACACGGATGCCGAATTCTCCCGTCGCATGCTCAGCGAATGGGACAAGATCGAGCCTTACAAGGCGAAAGGCTTCATCGCGGAGTGGCCCGCCGGCGGGCCGGGCGGCCGGTAGCCCTATTCGGTGGTGTCGAAATCTTCCCGCGCGGCCAGCATTCCCGATAACGTCCGCAAGCCGAGATCGAGCTGTTCGGCGGTGGGCGCACCGAGCGCCAGCCGCACCGCGTTGGGGGCGTGGCCGGGCGTGACGGCGAAGGTCGTCGACGGCGTCAGTGCAATGTCGCGCCGGGCTGCGGCGGCGACGAAGGTTTGCGAGCGCCAGTGCGCCGGCAGGTTCAGCCACAAATGATAGGACTGGATGTTCGCCTGGATCTCGAAGCCGGCGAGATATTTGGCCGCCATCTGCTGGCGTCGCGCCGCATCGATGCGCTTCAGCCGCACCAGTTCGGCAACCGTGCCGTCGCCCATCATCCGCTGCCCGGCTGCGAGCGCATATCCGGACGCGGTCCATCCGCCCGACCGTATCGACGCCATGATGCGTTCGCGCATCCGCGTCGGCGCCACGATCATGCCGAGCGCGAGGCCCGGCGCGACTTTCTTCGACAGGCTGTCGAGCACGATGCAGGTATCGGGCGCGAGCGCAGCAAGCGGCGCGTCGTCGCCGAGGAAACCGTAGACCGTGTCCTCGATGATGGGCAGGCCGAGCTTTTCGACGACACGCACGAGGTCGGCCCGCCGTTCCGGCGGCATGGTCATGCCGAGCGGATTTTGAATCGCGGGCTGGATGTAGAGCGCCGACAGATTGGCTTCGCGATGGGCTTTCTGCACGGCGTCGGGGCGTACGCCGTGTTCATCCATCGCCAGCGGCACCAGCGTCACGCCGAGGCGGGCGGCAATGTCCTTGATGAAGGGATAGGTCAGCGCCTCGACGCCGCAGCGTCCGCCGTTCGGCACCACCGCCGCCAGCGCGGCCGCGATGCATTGTCGGCCGTTGGCGGTGAACAGCAGCTGCTCCGGATCCGGAGACCAGTCCTGGCGGGCGAGAAATTCGGCCGAGACGTTGCGGGCCGATTGGGTACCGTAGCAACTGGTCTGGCGCAGCGCGATGTCGAGCGCCTCGGGGCGCTCCAGCCCTTCCAGGCTCCGTGCAATCATCGCCGATTGTGTCGGCAGCAGCGGGTAATTGACTTCGAAGTCGATCCGTTCGCCGCGCGGCTCGGCCAGCGAGGTGACGCCGCCGCGGCGGGTCTCGCCGGACACGAAGGTCCCGCGCCCGACTTCGCCGATCACGAGACCGCGGCGCAACAGCTCGGTGTAAACGCGGCTGGCGGTCGAGACCGCAATCTTGCGCTGATAGGCAAAATGGCGCTGCGGCGGCAGCCGATCGCCCGGTTTGAGCCCGCCGCTGGCGATTTCGGCGGCGACGGTATCGGCAAGCTTCAGATACTCGAACTTTGACATTATTGCACCGAGAGCAATGTTTTCCTTGCACCGAGGACTGTATCGGATCATTTTGAACCTATCAAGCCTGAGATTGCACTTAGAGGGGTGCAACATTTGGTTCAACAAAAGGCACAATTGCTCTCGGAGCAATTTTGCCGGCGGCAGCCCGTTTGCCGCGTCCAAACATGGAGAAGTACGATGACGACGCTCTATTCCACCGCAGCCCAGTCTGCTCCCCAAACCCTGCCGGGCGGATTCTTCCGCGCCGTCGGCGCATGGGTTAACGGCGTCGTCACCTACTTCGCGCACCGCCAGGCCATCAAAACCCTGAACGAACTCGACGATCGCGCGCTCCGCGATATCGGGATCGAGCGTGGCCGGATCGAATCCGCGGTCCAGGGGATCGCCGATCCGACCTACGGGCGAATGATGTGAGCCGCCGGCTCCCGCCGATCTGAAATGCCAATCGGCCCGGTCAATGACCGGGCCGAATTGTTTTTGGCGTAATTGTTTTTGGTCTGGCGGCCGGTTCTGGCGTCAGTGCCGCACCACCAGCACCGAGCATTTGGCGTAGCGCACGACATGGCCGGCATTGGAGCCGAGGAAATAGGTGCGCATCGCCGGCCGGTGCGAGGTCATCACGATCAGATCGGCCTTGATCGCCGCGGCCTCTTCGAGGATCTCGTGATAGATGCCGCCCTTGCGCACCACGGCGGAGATGCGCGGCGCGTCGATGCCGGATTCGCGCGCCACGATCGCCAGCGCCTCTTCCGATATCGCCCGCTGCTGGGCGTCGAAATCGGCCGGCACGTATTCGGCCAGCATGCTCGGCGTCATCGGCATGACGTTGAGCAGCCGCACCGAACCGCTCCAGGTCTGCGACAACGTCGCGGCGGTCGCGATCGCGGGCTTGGCAAGATCGGTGTCCGCCAGATCGAGCGGCACGAGAATGGATTTGAACATCTGCGCCTCCTGTTGCGAGCACGGATGTCCGCCGGGCTCAATCGTCCGATGTTTGCTTCAATAGTTTGGGGCTGGTGAAACTCACCAGCGTGCCGCGGCGAAACGCGACCTCGTTCCAGTCGCCGGTGTCGAAATCGAGGATCGCAAGACCCGTGGTCGGCAGATTGTCCTCGAGCGCCTTCCGTGACGACGTATCGCCGCTGCCGGCGAGCATCAGCGCCAGTTCGTGCATGCCGGGATTGTGGCCGATCACCATCAGGCACGCCGGATCGGATGTCTCGGCCATGCGGACGATCTGCAGCAGCTCCGCCGGTTCGGCGCCGTAGAGGTCGGGAACGGATTCGGCCTGCGGCCCTGCGCCGGCCGCCTCCCGCATCGCCTCGCGGACAATCTCCCAGGTCTGCTGCGCCCGCACCGCGGTCGATACCAGAACGAGGGCGGGCAAGGGCGGGTGGCGGCCGATCCAGCCACCCATGGCAGCCGCATCCAGCCGGCCGCGATCGTCCAGCCTGCGATCCTGGTCGTGGCCCGACGGCGCGTCGTTTTCGGTCTTGGCGTGACGCAGCAGCAGCAAACGGCGCATGGGCCCGATCTCGATTCGGTCTAACTCTGGATTAATCTACAAGCACATGCCCAGGACAAGGTGACAAGCGCCGCAACGGTCCGTAAGAAACGCCATGCCCGAGACTTTCACAAGTGCGACCAACGGCCCCGACGACGAGGTGCCCTTCCGGTCGCGCCTCTCGTTCGACCTCGATGTCGATATCTGCGTGGTCGGGGCGGGACTGGCCGGCCTCACGGTGGCGCTGGAGGCGGCGCGCCTCGGCGCCAGCGTGGCGGTGCTGGAGGGACGGCACATCGGCTGGAACGCATCCGGCAATCATCTCGGCACGGTCATGCCCGGCTACAGCCTGCCGATCGGCGAACTGATCGAGCGGGTCGGGCTCGACGACGCGCGCGAATTATGGGCGCTGTCGAAGGAGGGCGCCGATTACGTTCGCGCGGCCGCCACCGAGGAAGCGATGCCCGGCATTGCGCTCACCGAGGGCGCGCTCGAAGTCTCCAACGTCGATGCCGGCGAGACGCTGATCAGCCGGCTGCAGACGCTGAGCGAGGATTTCGAGACCGAAGTCGAGGGCTGGCAGATCGACCGCGTGCGCGAACAGCTCGGTACCAGCAGATATTTCCACGGCATCTATTATCCGCGCGCGTTCCAGATCGACGGCCGCAAATATATCCATGGCCTCGCCGCGCAGGCGCGCCGGGCCGGCGCGCGCATCTTCGAGGATACGCCGGTCGTCAGCATCGATCCGTCGGGCATTCGCAAGCGAATCGTGACGCCGTCGGCGCGGCTGCGCGCCTCGCATATCGTGCTGACCGGCAACGTGCATCTCGGTGCGCCGCTGCGGCGGCTGTCGGAAACGCTGCTGCCGGTCTGGCGTTACGGCGCGGTGACCGAACCCTTGGGCGACCGGCTCGGCGAGATCATCGCCTTCAAGGGGTCGGTGACCGACAGCGACGGCGTCGATCATTTCCGCATCGTCGGCGGCGACCGGCTGATGTGGGCGAGCCCGCGAACGACGTGGGACGCGCGGCCGCGCCGCTTCGGTCCGGCGATTGCGCGCCGCATCGCGACGGTGTTTCCCCGGCTCGGCAAGGTCGGGATCTCGGACGTGTTCGGCGGCGCCGTCGGCGTCACCGTGCACGGCATGCCGCAGATCGGCCAGTTGCGCAAAGGCCTGTGGGTCGCCAGCGGCTTCGGCCATCAGGGCCTGAACACCTCGGCGATGGCGGGGCAATTGATCGCCCGCAGCATCCTGTGGGGCGACGAACGCTGGCGGCTGTTTTCGCCGTTCGAACTGGTCTGGGCCGGCGGCGCGACGGGGCGGGTTGCAGGCCATCTGATCGGCATGTGGGAACGCGGCAGCTCGGCGGCCGCCGGCGTGCTGGCCCGTTACCGCGAAAGCGCGCGGATCCGGGAGCGGGTTCGCGAGGCGCGGCTGGCGGAAGCCAACCGGCAGGCCGAAACCCGCTCGCCGCCCGTGCG
>JAQSDT010000704.1 GCA_029946075.1 bacterium
ATACGTGCTGATCTATCTCGACAATTGCATCGAGGCCATGCTGGCCTGGTTCGCCTGCGTCGAACTCGGCGCGATCGCCGTCACCACCAACACGCGTTCGGCCGCGGCGGAGATGGAGTATTTCGCCGGCCATTGCGGCGCCGTCGCCGCCATTACCCAGCCGGCCTATGCCGAACTGGTGTCGGCCCATTGCCGCGACCTGCGCTGGATCGCCGTGATCTCGCACGATGCCGGCAGCACGCCGGCGCAGGGCGCGCCGCGCGGCGACAGTTTCGAATCCCTGTTCGCCGACAGCGCCGACCGGCCGCGTCGCGCCACCGATCCGTTCGCGCCATGCAGCGTGCAGTATACCTCCGGCACCACGTCACGCCCGAAGGCGGTGCTGTGGACGCATGCCAACGCGCTGTGGGGCGCCAAGATCAATGCCGCGCATGAAGATTTGCACGCCTCGGACGTGCACCAGACCTACCTGCCGCTGTTCCATACCAACGCGCTGGCCTATTCGATGCTGGCGACATTATGGGTCGGCGCATCCTGCGTGATCCAGCCGCGGTTCTCTGCCAGCCGGTTCTGGAACGTCGCGCTGGAGCATGGCTGCACCTGGACCTCGACCATCCCGTTCTGCATGAAGGCGCTGCTGGAACACGAAATTCCGAAGAACCACAAATTCCGGCTCTGGGGCACCGCGATTTCGGAGCCCCCGCCGTTCGCCGCCTTCGGCATCAAGATGATCGGCTGGTGGGGCATGACCGAAACCATCACCCACGGCATTATCGGCGAAGTCGATCAGCCGAACACGCCGATGTCGATCGGGCGCGCCGCGCCGGAATATCAGATCCGTATCGTCGAGGACGACGGTTCGCGGACGCAGGTCGGCGACACCGGCAACCTCCTGATCAAGGGCATTCCCGGCCTGTCGCTGTTCGCGGAATATCTGCACAACGAAAAGGCGACGCGGGAAAGCTACGACGAGCACGGCTTTTTCATCACCGGCGACCGCGTCACGATGCTGGAAAACGGATTCATCCGGTTCGGCGATCGCACCAAGGACATGCTCAAGGTCGGCGGCGAGAATGTCGCAGCATCCGAGATCGAACAGGTGATCGCGGTCGTGCCCGGCGTGCGCGAGGCGGCGGTGGTCGCCAAGAAACACCCGATGCTGGACGAGGTGCCGGTCGTGTTCATCATTCCCGCTGCCGGGGTTGCCGGCGCACCGGCCGATCTGCACGACACCGTCATGACCGCCTGTCGTAAGGGATTGGCCGACTTCAAGGTGCCGCGCGAGATTCACTTCGTCGACGACATGCCGCGCTCGACGCTGGAGAAGGTGGCCAAGGCGGAGTTGCGGAAGATGCTGGGCTGACCTGTCGTCCCGGCCAAGCGAAGCGCGAGCCGGGACCCATAACCACCGTCGGTGATGGTTGAAGAAAGCTGGAGCCCCATCTCGCCATAACCACATCTCTCTGTGGTTATGGATCCCCGCCTGCGCGGGGAGAACACCAGTCAACCCACCTCGAACCGGATCAGCAGCTTTTTCGGGCCGTTCACAAAATACGCCTGTGTCATCTTCACCTCGCCATCGAGCGAGATCGATTTCAGTTTCGGCAGCAATTCCTCGAACAGGATCTTCATTTCGAGCTTGGCCAGATACTGGCCGAGGCACAGATGCGCGCCGTAGCCGAACGCGACATGGCGGTTCGGCTTGCGGTCGGCGCGGAAACGATACGGCTCCTCGAACACGTCCTCGTCGCGATTGCCCGAGGCGTAGCACAGCATCAGCCAGTCGCCTTTGGCGATCTTGCGGCCGCCGAGTTCGGTGTCCGATGTCGCCGAGCGCATGAAATGCTTGACCGGCGTCATCCAGCGGATCGCCTCGTCGACGAGGCCCGGGATCAGTTCCGGATTGGCTTTCACCGCGGCGAACTGCGCCGGATCCTGCGCCAGCGCCCAGATCGCGCCGGCCGTCGAGGACGAGGTCGTGTCGTGACCGGCGGTGGCGACGATCATGTAATAGCTGGTTGCGTCGTGGTCCGGCATGTAGTCGCCGCCGATTTTGGCATTGGCGATGACGGTGGCGAGATCCTCGCGCGGATTGCGGCGGCGATCTTCCGTTATGGCGCGGAAGTAGGCGCCGAAATCGTTCACCACCGATTGCATCATCGCGGAGAACTGCTCGGCGCTGAGCTGCTCCCGGCTCCGCGCCGTATCGGGATCCTGCGGGCCGAATAGTTCCTGTGTCAGCTTGAGCATCCGCGGCTCGTCCTTTTCGGGCACACCGAGAATTTCCATGATGACGTGAAGGGGATAGCCGAGTGCGACGTCGGCGACGAAATCGCACTGCCCGCCCCGGTCGAGCATGCGCTGCACGGTCGCGCGGGCGATCTCGCGCACCCGCGCCTCGAATTTCCCGAGATTGACGGGCATGAACCAGGCCTGGGTCAGCGCGCGATATTTGGGATGATCCGGCGCGTCCATCTGCACCAGCGAGCGCACCAGATTGGGCCCGCCGGTGATCTTGCGGACGCGCTCCTCGACCGCGCGCGTCGTCAGCGTCGTCGGCCGGTCGGCATTGTGGAACAGGTCGTTCTGACGGCTGATGGCCTGGATATGCGCGTGCCTGGTTACCACCCAGAACGGATCGAAATTCTCCGGCCGCGCGATGCCGAGCGGGTTGTTCGCCCGGAGCCAGCGATAGCTGTCATGGATCCGGTCGTCGGCGTAGGCGACCGGATCGACGAGGGTGGCCGCAATGTCGGCGGGGATGTCGAGATTTTCGCTTGAGATCGCCGTGGCAGTCATGGCCAGTCCCCGCTTATTGGCGCACCAAGCGCCAGTGACGGGTTAGCTAGCTGACGGCGCATCGGCAATTCTTGCGTTGAGCGGCTGGGAGGGTAGCCACACGCGTCATTGCGAGCGTCGCGAAGCAATCCATTTCACGGCCCAGCGGATGGATGGATTGCTTCGCTGCGCTCGCAATGACGACGGAATCAATAATACCCGAGCGCCACCGGGCGGAACGCCTGCAGGAGATGCTGGTCGATCTTGTCGCCCATCTCTTCCATCATGGCGTAGGCCTTGGCGTGGGTGAATTGCAACCGGTAGGCGCGCCTCTCGACCATGGCGGCGTAGATGTCCACGATGGTGGTGAGACGCACGATGTCGCTGATCTGCTTGCCGTTCAGACCGTCCGGATAGCCGGTGCCGTCGAGGAATTCGTGATGGTGCAGCACCACGTCGAGCATTTCGGGCGGGAAGCCACCCTGCGCCGACAGCGCTTCATAACCGCGGCGCGGATGCTGGCGCATCAGTTCCATTTCCTCCAGTGTCAGCGGGTCGGTCTTGTCGAGCAGAGCGACCGGGATGAACGCCTTGCCGACGTCGTGCAGCAGCGCCGCGCGGGCGAGACGGCGCTGGTCGTCCTCGCGCATACCCAGATGCTGCGCATAGGCCACCGCAAAACCGGTGACGAACAGACAATGGCGGTAGCTGCCGGCATGATGGCAGCCGACCGTGGTCAGCCATTCGCGCAGCGAGGAATGCTTGATCGCCTTGAGGATCTTGTTCTCGGCCTCGACGATGTCGGCAAATTTCAGCGGCTCGCCGGCCGGAAGCCGCTCGAAGATCCTGACCATGACGCTGTGCGCCGCCTCGACGCCGCGATTGAGCGTCTTGCCGCGGTCGGTTTCGTCAAAACCATCGCTGTCGGGGAAAGCGGCACGAATTCGCTGCAGGATGCCCTTGGCGTCGAACGGGCGCGCGATCGTGTCGGTGGCGCCGAGTGCCCAGGCCTGCATCGATCCATGGTGCAGCGCGTCCGCCAGCACGAACAGCCGCGGCATCTCGCGATAGGCGTTGGACCGCAGCTTGTTGCGCACGAGCTGCACGCTTTCGGAGGATCGCAGATTGATGTCGACCACGATTCCGGAGAGATCGCGGGCCGGCTTGTCCGGAATGTCGGATGTCGGGATGGTGTCGACGCGCCCGACCGCCTGCAGGATGCTGGCGAGTTCGGTGCTTTGATCGCTCCGATCCGACGCCAGCAGCAGCCGGCGTTTGGTCGAAGTCTTGTTGGTTGCGGTTGTCATGGGACCCCAGAGCCTAGCGGTGACGACGATCGACGCTACCCACAACACGTTCTCCTGGGCTTAAGAGGCGTCGTGAACGGCGCGCTAGCGGGATTGTTACAATTTTAGGGATCGGCAGTGCTGCATCCGTGTCATTGCGAGGAGCGTAAGCGACGAAGCAATCCATCCGTTTCCGCGGTGACATGGATTGCTTCGCTTTGCTCGCAATGACGGATGCGCAAAAAATCCGCCGGAGGTTTTATCCTCCGGCGGATCATTCTCATTCGATGATGCGCGGCGCTTACGCCTTCATGTTTGCCTTCACGGCTGCCGCCGTGATCGGCAGTGCACGAACGCGCGCGCCGCAGGCGTTGAAGATCGCGTTGCCGATGGCGGGCGCGACCACGGTCACCGCAGGCTCGCCGACGCCGGTGGGTTTTTCACCATTGGCGATGACGTTGACGGCGACTTCCGGGGTCTGGCTCATCCGCAGCGGCGTGTAGCTATCGAAGTTGGTCTGTTCGATACCGCCATCCTTCAGCGTCGCCTTTTCGTACATCGCGAGCGACAATCCCCACAACGCCGCACCCTCGACCTGGGCGCGGATGTTGTCGGGATGCACCTGCATGCCGACGTCGGTGGCCACGGTCAGCTTCTTGACCTTGACCTCGCCGGACGGCGCCACGGCAACATGGGCCACACAAGCGGTCCAGCTTGCCGTTGCACGTTCCTGCGACGACACGCAGGCGACGCCCATGCCCTCGCCCTTCGGCAGTTTGGTCGAGCCATAACCGGCCATGCCCATCGCCGCGAGCAGCGTGTTGCGGAGGCGCTGCGCGCCACCGTCGTTCTTGCCCTTGCCGTCGAGCAGCGCGATGCGGTACTGCGCCGGATCCTTGCCGGCCGCATGCGCGAGCTCGTCGATCATGCTTTCGACCGCCCAGAACGTCCAGCCGGGCGCCACCGACCGCAACTGACCGGACGGGGTGGCGTTGTGCGCCATCTCGTTCCTGATCGCGCGGACGTTGTGGTTGGGCACGGAATAGAAGAAGTCCGCCCCGTTCACGGTGAAGGCATCGAGCGGCCCCTTCTTGTCGACCGAAGGCGACAGTAAGTCGGGGATGCCCCAGCGTTGCGTCGGCCACGCACTGACCACGTCGTGATTGAGCGCGATCAGCTTGCCGTCGGCGTCGAGGCCCGCTTTCACCTTCTGGAAGGTCAGCGGCCGCGAATAGTCCATCGTCATGTCGTTTTCGCGGGAGTAGATCACCTTGACCGGCTTGCCGACGGCCTTCGCCGCCTGCACCGCCGGCACCATCATGTCGGCGTCGAGCCGCCGGCCGAAGCCGCCGCCGAGCCACATCTGGTGCATCACCACGAACTTCGGATCGATCCCGGCGGCGCCCGCCGCGATTGCGCCGGAGCGCGTCGCGAACTGGTTGCCGGAATAAATGTGAAGGATGTCGCCCTTGAACTCCGCGGTGGCGTTCATCGGCTCCAGCGGCGCGTGGATGTTGATGCTGGTGGTGTATTCCGCCTCCAGCACCTTGGCGGCGGTGCCGAAGGCCGCCGCCGTATCGCCGTCCTTGACGAAGAACTGCCCGGAATCGTCGAGCGCCTGCAGCCGCTTGGCTTCGGCGACCAGCGAATCGCTGGACAGTTTGGCGTTCGGACCGTTGTCATAGGTGATCTTCAGCGCGTCCGCCGCCTTGCGGGCGTTGGCATAGGTGTTGGCAACCGCCACCACCCAGCCGGTGGTGCTGCCGGTCTTGTCGTCGAGCGTCACCGCCTTGATGAAGCCCGGGACTTTCTTCGCCGCGCTGTCGTCGACCGATTTCACCGTCGCGCCGTAGCGCACCGGCGGGGTGACGATCTTGCCATAGGCCATTCCCGGCAGCATGACGTCGATGCCGTATTTGGCCGTGCCGTTGCTCTTGGAGGGAATGTCGAGCTGCGGAACCGAAACGCCGACCATGGTGTACTGATCGGGGGTCTTCAGCTTGATCGCCTTGAGCTGGTCCGGCGTGAAGGTTTTCGTGATCTTGCCGCTCTTGACGATGTCGGCAAAGCTCATCGACTTCTTCGACTTCGGATGCGTCACGGTGGAATTGCGTACCACCAGTTCGCCGGCCGGCACGCCCATGATGCCGGCGGCGGCTTCCGTCAGCGCCATGCGACCGGCGGCGCCGGCACGGCTCATCGCGTCGAAGTTCATCATCGTCGACCAGCTGCCGCCGGTAATCTGCGCGCCGAGCACGGGGTCGTTGAACTTCGGATCGTTGGAGGCGAGTTGCACCCGCATGTCCTTCCAGCTCGAACCGAGCTCTTCGGACACGATCTGCGCCATGGTGGACGCAATGTGCTGGCCCATGTCGGCCTTGCCGCAGGTCACGGTGACCAGACCGTCCGGCCCGATCGAATACCAGACGCTGGGTTCGAAGTTGGACGGCGCGGCAAGTGCCTTACCGATGCCGGGAACCGCGGCATAGCCGAGCACGAGGCCGGTGGCAGCGGAGCCGACCAGAAACGAACGGCGGCTGAGATCGGCGGGCGTCCCCCTGGGGGTCTTCACGTGGCTATTCATGTGGCCCTCCGGTCGGTGGTGTTGGAGGCAGTGCGCATGTCGGACGCGGCGCGCATGATCGCCTTCTGGATACGCGAATAGGTCATGCAGCGGCACAGATTTCCGTCCATGTGCGCGACCACTTCCTCCTTGGTCGGGTTGGAATTTTTGGAGAGCAGCGATGCCGCCTGCATGATCTGGCCGGACTGGCAGTAGCCGCATTGCGGAACCTGCTCGGCAATCCAGGCCTTCTGCAGCGGATGATCGCCCTTGGCCGACAGGCCTTCGATGGTGGTGATCTTCTTGCCGACGGCTTCGCTGACCGTGGTCTGGCAGGAGCGGACGGCTTCGCCGTTGACGTGAACCGTGCAGGCGCCGCACAGGCCGGCGCCGCAACCGAATTTGGTACCGGTCATCTGCAATTGCTCACGGATGACCCAGAGCAGCGGCGTATCGTTGGACGCCTCGACGGACATATTCCGTCCGTTGATATTCAGACTAGGCATTTGGCGCTTCCCCTTCCGGTGCATGAAGCCGCTTACGGCGGCATCTCACTTGTTGGGTATTGCTGGCACCCACCGGGTCGATGCCAGCCGCGCGCAGAATGATACCGTTCCAATCCGGAGGCAATCCAATTTGGAATTGTTCGAAGGGAATATATTTTTGGTTGAATTTGTGGTTGTGCGCTGCGGCAAGAGATCGTCAATCGCACCCGCGGGCGCAGATGCACGATGCGATTCCGCATTTCCCATCGGTGAAGGGATCGCGCTAGGATAAAACCTCGCCGGAATGATCCGTCATTTGCCTCGGGAAATCTGACATGCCGACCATCAATCGTGACGGGGTCAACATCTATTACGAGGTGCACGGTTCCGGCCCACCGCTGCTGCTGACGCACGGCTACTCCTCCACCAGCGGGATGTGGCAGGGACAGATCGAAGCGCTGTCGAAGCGCCACAAGCTCGTGTTGTGGGACATGCGCGGCCACGGCCAGTCCGACTATCCCGACGATGCCGCGGCCTACAGCGAAGCGCTGACGGTCGGCGATATGGCCGCGCTGCTCGACGCCGTCGGCGCCGACGAGGCGATCGTCGGCGGCCTCTCGCTCGGCGGCTACATGTCGCTGGCGTTTTACCGCGCCCACCCCGAGCGCGTTCGCGCCCTGCTGATCATCGACACCGGGCCGGGCTTCAAGAAGGACGACGCCCGCGTGGTCTGGAACAAGCGTGCACACGACACCGGCGACCGCTTCGATCGCGAGGGCCTCGGGGTTCTCAAATCCGGCAGCCGCGAGCGTTCGACCGTCACCCATCGCAACGCATCGGGGCTGGCGCGTGCCGCGCGCGGCATGCTGACCCAGCGCGACGCCCGCGTGATCGAGACGCTGCCCGAGATCAAGGTGCCGTCGCTGATCGTGGTCGGCGCCGACGACACGCCGTTCCTCGCGGCGTCCGACTACATGGCGGCCAAGATTCCCGGCGCGCAGAAGGTGGAGGTTCCCGCCGCCGGCCACGCCGTCAATATCGACCAGCCGCAGGCCTTCATCGACGCCGTGCTGCCGTTCCTCGGCCGCCTCGGCAACACGGCCGCGCAAAAGGCCGCGTCATGAGAACGGCCGCCGCGATCGCCTTGCTGACGATGGCAGTCGGCATCATGCCGGCCGGCGCGCAACAGCCGCCGCCGATCGGCGGCCCCTATCCGCCGCCATTCACCGCGACGCTCTCGAATACCACGCCGCTGGTGTTCGGCATGGATGCCCGGGATGCTGCCAGCGCGCTCGGCGCGCCGTTGCAATATGTCAGCGGCCGTCAGGGCGAGGAAATCTTTCTCGCCTTCCGCAACATCGGCGGCAGCGGATTATTCTTCAAGAAAGACCGGCTCTATCTGCAGTTCCGCAAAGGCAGGCTGGCCGGCTGGAAAGGCGACTGGGGCCACAACTGGATGTGGCAGTAATTTCGCTTCGCCAAGACCCTTATCGACTTCGTGCAACTCCAACGCAGAAATGGATGACCCGTGGGACAGGATATCAAACTGACGGCTTCGGACGGTTTCAAACTCGGCGCCTATCGCGCCGATCCCGCGGGCAAGCCGAAGGCGGCCATCGTGGTGATCCAGGAGATCTTCGGCGTCAATCACCATATCCGCTCGGTCTGCGACCGGCTTGCGACGGAAGGCTACGTCGCGCTCGCGCCATCGATCTTCGACCGTACGCAGCCGGATTTCCAGTGCGGCTATACGCCTGACGAAATCGCCACCGCGCGGACGTTCATCGCCAACCCGGATTGGGCGGCGATGTTGCGCGATACCCAGGCGGCGATCGACGCGGTAAAGGACGTCGGTCCTGTCGGCATCATCGGCTTCTGCCTCGGCGGCAGCCTGGCCTATGCGGCAGCGACCAAGCTGTCGGGTCTATCGGCCGCCGTCGGCTATTACGGCGGCGCCGTGGTTCGCTTTGCCGACGACAAGCCGAAGGTGCCGACGCAGCTGCATTTCGGCGAGAAGGACGCGGGCATTCCGCTGACGGACGTCGAAACCATCAAGACCAAGCGTCCCGATGTCGAGGTCTTCATCTATCCCGGCGCGCAACACGGGTTTCATTGCGACGAGCGCGCCAGCTACGACAAGGCCAGCGCCGATATCGCCTGGCCGCGCAGCCTGGAATTCCTTGCGAAGAATTTGAAGTGACGATTGCCACGTCATTCCGGGATGGTCCGAAAGGACCAGACCGCAGATGCGCAATTGCGCACCGTAGTTCGATGCTTCGCATCGCCCCGGAATGACGACCTACACCTAACGCCTACTCGCTCTTGACGCCGGTGGCCTTCACGACGTCGGCCCAGCGGTCATAGTCGCGGCGCAAGGTCGCTTCGAAGGTTTCGGCCGAACCGCCCACCGGGATCAGGCTGAGCGCTTCGAGGCCGGCGACGCCTTCAGGCGAGGCGATGATGCGGGCCAGTTCCGTGGACAGCTTGGTCACGATGTCCTTGGGCGTTGCCGCCGGCACGAAGATGCCGACCCAGCCTTCGGCCTCAAAACCCTTGTAACCGAGTTCAGCCAGCGTCGGCGTATCGGGCAATTGGGTGCGGCGCTTCTCGCCGCCGACGGCGAGCGCGCGAATCTTGCCCGCCTTGATCTGCGCGCCGCCCGTGGTCAGATCGATGAACGCAGCGGTCACCGTGTTGTTGAGCAGATCGTTCAGCAGCGGGGCCGCGCCGCGATAGGGAACGTGGGTCATGTCGATACCCGCCCTCGTCTTCAGCAGTTCGCCGTACAGATGGGAGGTCGTCGCGTTGCCGAACGAGCCATACGGCACCTTGCCGGGATTGGCCTTGGCGTGTTCGACCAGCTCCTTCACCGACTTGATCGGCTGCGCCTCGGGCACCGTCAGCACGACCGTCGACAGGCCGACCTGGGTGACCGGCGCCAGATCCTTGAACACGTCGTAGGGCAATTTGGCGCCCAGGCTCGGCACCTGGATGATCTGGGTGATGGCGACCAGCACGGTGTAACCATCGGGCGCCGACTTGGCGACATAGTCATTGCCGACGACACCGCCGCCGCCCGACTTGTTCTCGACCACGACCGTCTGCTTCCAGGACTCCGACAATTTGTTCGCGAGCAGGCGCGCCGAAACGTCGGTGGCGCCACCGGCGGGATACGGCACCACGAAGGTGATGCGCCGATCGGGATAGGACGATTGCGCCGACGCCTGTGGCGCGAACGCACAGAGCGCCGTCACCGCGACGGAAGCCAGCATCGCTGCTGCAGCGGCCGTACGCACGAGACGGATGGGCGAAAGATAATTCATGGTCGTACTCCGGATTGCACGCCCATGCCTGAAGCCGGCGCGCCTCGATTCGATGAGTCGCTTCTACATCGTGCGGCCGGATGTTGGGAACCTGTTTCGAACCGGTGCGCCCGATGCGCTGATTCATCGCAGCTTTCGATTCGCGTCATTTTACGCGCGACCGCAAAGCGATACGCGATGGTTGCGCTATCGCATGGGCAGATCCGAACGAACGTGAAGCGGCTCTAGAACCAGCGCTCGCCGACGAGCACGGTGTCGCCGGGGCCGATCGGCGTACCCGGCGGCACGACGTAGCGCGACGTGCCCGTTGCATCGGAATGCGTGACCGTCACGTGATCGCGCCGCGCGCGCGGCGAGAAGCCGCCGGCGATCGCCACCGCGCTTTCGACGGTCATGTTGGGCACGTAGGGATATTGCCCGGGGGCGGCGACTTCGCCGAGGATGAAGAACGGCCGATAGGCCTCGATCTCGACCGCGACCGAGGGATCGCGGATGAAACCGCCGCGCAGCTTTGCTGCGATCTCGCCGGCCAATCCAGCGGTGGTGCGGCCACGCGCCGGCACCGAACCGATCAGCGGCATCGTGATCGAGCCGCCGGCATCGATCGCATAGGTGTTGGTGAGGCCTTCCTGGCCGTAGACCACGACGCGCAGCTTGTCGCCGGCATCCAGATGATAGGAAGTGTCGTAGCGCACCGGTACGGCTTCGACATAGGCCGCGGGATCCGCAACGACGACCGGTGCAGGCGCCATCCGCGGCGAAGCGGCAAAGGCGGTGCGCAGTGCGCCGATGGCGCCGCCGCCGGAATGCACGGCCACGGGCGGCGGGGTACTGTAAGCCTGGCCATAGGCCATGGAATCGAGATCGGCTTGCGGCGCAACCGCGACCGGCCCGGTCGTGTGCATGCAGCCCGACAGAGCGAGCGCGGTCATGATCGCAGTGATCGGTAATCGAAACGCGCGCGCAACCCGCACCGGAGCCATCCATCAAAGCGAGACAGCTCTAGTCTTGTACCGGTTATGGTTAACAAACGGTTTTTTGCCGGTGCGGTGCGGCAGAGGGGAGAAGCTCCCTCGCCCCGCTTTTGCGGGGAGCGGGTTGGGGTGAGGGGCCTCTCTCCGCGAGCGCC
Source organism: bacterium (assembly GCA_029946075.1). Lineage (GTDB taxonomy): Bacteria > Pseudomonadota > Alphaproteobacteria > Rhizobiales > Xanthobacteraceae > Bradyrhizobium. Next base: position 11,565 of record JAQSDT010000704.1, read on the forward strand.
CTGCTACATTGAGGAACTGTACCCCCTCACCCGGATTGCTGCGCAATCCGACCTCTCACCGCAAGCGGGGCGAGGTTTAAAAAGCGGCAGACGATCAGGCCGTGACCCCGACGCCGATCGGGCACGACACGCCGGTGCCGCCGAGGCCGCAATAGCCCGCCGGATTCTTGGCGAGATATTGCTGGTGATAGTCCTCGGCGAAGTAGAATGCCGCCGACGGCGCGATCTCGGTGGTGATGGCGCCGAGACCCTTGGCTGCCAGCGCCTTCTGGTACATCGCCTTCGACGCATCGGCGGCTTTGCGCTGCGCGTCGCCGAAGGTGTAGATCGCCGAGCGATACTGCGTGCCGACGTCGTTGCCCTGGCGCATGCCCTGCGTCGGGTTGTGACTTTCCCAGAACGTCTTCAGCAGCTGTTCGTAGGAGATCTTCTTCGGATCGAACACGACCAGCACGACTTCGGTGTGGGCGGTACGGCCCGAGCAAACCTCTTCATAGGTCGGATTGGCGGTGTGCCCGCCCGCGTAGCCGACGGCGGTGGCATAGACGCCTTCACCGAGTTCCCAGAACTTGCGTTCCGCGCCCCAGAAACAGCCGAGCCCGAACACCGCCTGCTCGAGGCCCGCGGGATAGGGCGGCTGCAGCCTGTGGCCGTTGACGAAATGGATCGCGGCGGTCGGTATCGGAGCGGCGCGGCCCGGCAGCGCTTCGGAAGCACTGGGCAACGCGGTGGTCTTGCGCATGAACAACATGGAGCACCTCCAGGCGGGACATCGGCTGGCGCAGCATCCGTGCCGGCCGGTTGGACCTCTATATATGTCTTTACGCGGTTTGCGGCAGCCCTGTTACGTCGCGGGAACCGACCTTTGCCGGCTCAGTCCCGCGAATAGCCGATCAGCGGCTTGCGGGGCCGGAACAGGATCATCAGGAGAATGCCGACAACGCCGAGCACGGCAAACACCGGCTGGTCCAGCAGCACCTTGACGACGCTGTTCCAGAGCCAGGGCGCGGTGCCCTCGATCCAGGTCCGGAAGGACAGCTGGCTGGCCTGATGGATATCGTTCCAGAACTGGCCAAACCGGGTGAAACGCAAGGCCTGGTCGGCCACGTAGCGCGCCCCGTCATAGACCATGAAAACAAATCCGCCGGCCAGCAGCAGCAGGCCAATCAGCCGGAAAAAACCGCGGATCATGCGTCACCTTATATCTGTCGCGCCCAAAAGGCCGTCAGGCAATACCGGGGACACCCCGGAAATTCAACCTCATCAGCACCTTACGGCCGGTTTAAGCCCCGGTTTCCCGGCTTTCGGGGCGGCCGGAAAGCGTTGACGGTCCCGGACGCTCCCTCTATAAGACCCCCAATGGCGGCGGGCGCAATCCCGCCGCCGCTGTTCTTTGAGCGCCGTGCGGGAGTATTTCGTCTCCCTGCGTTGGCAACCTCGGGAACACCCTGGAATTCAAGAACCCGCAACGCAGATTGAACGGCCGGCGCGCTCGCGCCCGACCACCCGAGCGATGACAGCCGAAGGATAATTGAGAACATGGCCAACACCACTTCCGCCAAGAAGGCGACCCGCAAGATTGCCCGCCGCACCATCGTCAACAAGTCGCGCCGCACCCAGATGCGTGGCGCCGTGCGCACCGTCGAGGAAGCGATCAAGAGCGGCGACCGTGAAGCCGCGCTGAAGGCGATGAAGAACGCGGAACCGGAACTGATGCAGGCCGCACAGCGGAACATCATTCACAAGAACAACGCGAGCCGTAAGGTGTCGCGCCTCACGCACGCGATCGCCAAGCTCGCCGCGAAGTGAGCTGACAAAAAAAGAAATTCGTCAAAGCCCGGCTTCGCCGGGCTTTTTCTTTTTCAGGTGCGAGCGTTCCGTTGCCGGGCACGCGACTGCGTGTCATATTCCTGCGTGCCCGTATTTTTGCGGTGAGCATATCTGCGCGACGACTGTGCGCACTTGCGAGATGCACTCGCGAAACGCTGCTTGTGTCTCTGACATCTTCGTTCATCGCGCGCAGTGCACTACCGAGGGTTACCCTCAAAAAAGATCGCGAAAAACTTCGACTCGCTAGTCACTTATCCACATAGCATTCGCAAGCGTTTCGAAAACCGGTTCACACGGCATCGAATGTGACCGTTCGATAAAATTTTTTGCACCTGCGATGAAAATTGTCACGAAGTCTGACGCTGCGCGATTCTGTGCGCGGATTCAAAAAGATGAAGCTCCGCTTCGCAATTGCAGCGCGGCAACACCGGCGAAGAGTCACGCGACAACGTCGAATCACGGATTGTCAGGATTTTCGCATGGTGTATTCATTACTCGTTCGCGACGCTCAAGGCTCTTCAGACCAGCGCGGTATGAGACCCAAGAGCGGACGTGCAAATCGGCGGCGGTGTGCGCGTTAGCGACGCTTTCCAAGCGAAGCTGAGTTGATAACTCATAGCAATATGAGGACGGCTGTTCTGTGTCTGAATTTCCCGGCGGTGACGCAATGTTGCGCTCTGAACAAGGGGATGAGGCACGCGATGAACGACCGGCAAACGCAGCGGCGGGAACGCGCAGCTCGTGAACGTGTTGAAGACGACGGACTTGAGGTAACGCGGCGGTGCCACGCCGGACAAGCGGATGTTCGGTAGCGGCAAACTGACTTTGAAAACACTTGCGATCTGATATCTCGCCGCGCGCTTCGTGCGGCGAGAGGGGGAGGTAGTATGCTTTACGGAATCAACGCGGCAGACGCGCTTGTTGCAAACCAGACCATTGCAAACGAGACCGTATTCGAATCCCTCAGTACCGCTTTCAGTCCCCCGACGCGCGCTCCGGAAAGACCGTCGAGTACGCGCTGACCTCGCAGAGGTTTCTCCTTCCCAGGCCTTCGATCCGGGCAACGGCGATTTCGCCGAACGCCGATCTGTGCCCGGGACACGGGAATCACTGCATTGAGGTCACGCCTGGCAATCCCTGCACGGGACTTGCAAGGCGATTTCGAAAATTCACTATTACTCTTTCAGAGAAGTTCTCAGGCAATGACAAATACGGAACAGGATCGCTGGTCGCGCGTGAAGGGGCGGTTGCGGACGAGCGTGGGCGAGGACGTCTACACGAGCTGGTTTGCACGCATGGATCTGGAAGCCGTGCAGGACGAGAGCGTCCATCTGTCGGTTCCGACCCGCTTCCTCAAAAGCTGGATCCAGGCCCACTACGCCGATCGCGTACTCACCTGCTGGCAGGCCGAGATGCCGGAAGTGCACCGGATCGACCTCACCGTGCGTACCGCGATGCGCTGCGCAACGCCCGCCAAGGAGGCGGCTGTTCCCGCCGATGCGCGCCGCGTCGAGCGTGCCGACGGCCGGCCCGCCCCCGAACTGCGCGCGACCGCAACCGCGCCGGTGTCCGCCAGTCATGACGCGCTCGGCGGCTCGCCGCTCGATCCGCGCCTGACCTTCGCAAGCTTCGTGATCGGCCGCTCCAACACGCTGGCGCACGCGGCGGCAAGGCAGGTGGCGGAAGGCCGCCGCGGCGACGCCGTGATGTTCAACCCCCTCTATATCCACGCCGGCGTCGGCCTCGGCAAAACCCATTTGCTGCAGGCGGTGACCTGGGCCGGCAATTCCGGCAGCGAGCGCAAGGTGCTGTATCTGACCGCCGAGAAGTTCATGTACGGCTTCGTCGCCGCGCTGAAGACGCAGACGGCCCTGGCCTTCAAGGAAGCGCTGCGCGGTATCGATGTGCTCGTCATCGACGATCTGCAGTTCCTGCAGGGCAAGTCGACGCAGGCCGAGTTCTGCCACACGCTGAACGCGCTGATCGATGCCGGCCGCCAGGTGGTAATCGCCGCCGACCGTCCGCCGTCGGATCTGGAAAGCCTCGACGACCGCGTGCGTTCGCGGCTCGCCGGCGGTCTCGTCGTCGAAATGGGCTCGCTCGGCGAAGAACTGCGCCTTGGCATTCTCAAGTCCCGCGTCGCCGCGGCCCGCGCGCATCATGCGAGCTTCGAGGTGCCGGAAGCGGTGCTGGATTATCTGGCGCGCACCATCACCCATAACGGCCGCGATCTCGAAGGCGCCATCAACCGCCTGCTCGCCCATTCCAAGCTCAACGCCCAGCCGGTGACGCTGGAAATGGCCGAGCGCGAAGTCCGCGACCTGATCCGTCCGCAGGAACCCAAGCGGATCAAGATCGAGGACATCCAGCGGGTGGTGGCACGGCAATACAATGTCAGCCGCTCGGACCTCTTGTCCTCGCGCCGCACCGCCAACGTCGTCCGTCCGCGCCAGGTCGCGATGTATCTGGCCAAGACGCTGACGCTGCGCTCATTGCCCGAAATCGGCCGCAGGTTCGGCGGGCGCGACCACACCACGGTGCTGCACGCCGTGCGCAAGATTGAGGCATTGGTGTCCCGGGATACGGCTCTGTCCGAAGAGGTCGAGTCGCTGAAGCGGCAGCTGCAGGAATAATCGCGACAAGGGCAGGACTTAAACCAGACCTGGTCGGGACTTGGCTCCTCGCCTTCTCCCTCCCCTCATCGCGGGGGAGGGAGAATTCTTTTTCTGCCGCGATTTTCTGCCGCAAAAGTGGGGAACGGGCGCCCGTTTCCCTTGCACCGGCGGGCCATCCGCGCCACCTTGCGGTCCCCCGGGGGTTTGATCGAACCGATTTCGGTCCGGCTTTTCGGGTTTCCAATGCCGCGGCGCTGCCTTGATGGGCCGCCCGGCTTTTCCATCTCTGGCGGGTATTGCAATGAAGGTCACCGTCGAACGCGCGCAACTGTTGAAGTCACTGGGCCACGTCCATCGCGTGGTCGAGCGCCGCAACACCATTCCGATCCTCGGCAATGTGCTGGTGCGCGCCGAGAATGCCAAATTGTCGCTGAAGGCGACCGATCTCGACCTCGAAGTGACCGAGACGCTGGCGGCCGAAACCGGAACCGCCGGCTCGACCACGGTGCCGGCGCACATGTTCTATGACATCGTCCGCAAGCTGCCGGACGGCTCCCAGATCGTGCTGGAAGCCGACGGCGACCGTTCGGTGCTGGCGATCCGCGCCGGCCGTTCGCGCTTCACATTGCAGACGCTGCCGGAGAGCGATTTCCCGGACCTGGCCGCCGGTGACATGACCCATTCGTTCTCGCTGGCGGCTTCCGACGTCAAGCGCCTGATCGACCGCACGCAGTTTGCGATCTCGACCGAAGAGACCCGCTATTACCTCAACGGCATCTATCTGCACGCGGCCGGCAGCGCCAAGGCTGCGACCTTGCGCGGCGTCGCGACCGACGGACATCGGCTGGCGCAGATCGATCTCGCGCTGCCGAGCGGCGCCACCGGCATGCCCGGCGTGATCGTGCCGCGCAAGACCGTCGGCGAAGTGCAGCGGCTGATCGAGGACAATGAGGGCGAAGTCGGCATCGAACTGTCGCAAGGCAAGATCCGCTTCA
>JAQSDT010000705.1 GCA_029946075.1 bacterium
TGGTGCAGGCCTGGAGCCTTACCGAGCGCGACGTCAATCTTGGTGTACTGCCGCTGTTCCACGTCGCCGGCCTTGGCCTGATGCTGACGGTGCAGCAGGCTGGCGGCGCCAGCGTCATCGCTTCGAAATTCGACCCGCAACAGGCGGTTCGCGACATTGCCGCCGAGAGGGTGACCGTCATGACGGAGTTCGCGCCGATGCTGGCGAACCTGATGGATCAGGCCAAGGGCGACGAATTGGCGACGTTGCGCGCGGTGACCGGACTGGATACCCCGGCGACCATTGAACGCTTCGCGAATGCCTGCCCCCACGCGGTATTCTGGGCAGCCTTCGGACAATCCGAGACATCGGGCCTCGCAACGCTGTCGCCCTACCGCGACCGCCCAGGATCAGCCGGGCGCCCCCTGTTCTGGCGCACCATTGCGGTCGTCGACAGCGCCGACCAGCCAAGGCCGACCGGACAAACCGGCGAGATCGTGGTGCGCGGTCCCGCCGTTTTTAAAGGTTACTGGAATAACGACGCCGATACCGCCCACACCTTCCGTAATGGCTGGCATCACACCGGCGACATGGGCTATTTCGATGCCGATGGCTATCTCTGGTATGCCGGCCGTGCTCCCGAGAAAGAGCTGATCAAGACGGGTGGCGAGAACGTCTATCCGGCCGAAGTCGAAAACGCGATTCGCCAACATCCGGATATCGCCGAAGTCGTGGTCATCGGCGTACCAGACCCCGAGTGGAGCGAAGCCATCAAAGCGATCTGCGTGCGCCGAACTGGCGCGAATGTCACCGCCGACGAGATCGTCGATTTCGTCGCCGGACAGATCGCTCGCTACAAGAAGCCAAAGCACATTGTGTTCGTCGATCAACTGCCGAAGACCGACAAGGGCGAAATCGACCGCGCCGCAGTCAAATCCGAAAACTCTTAGAGAGGATTTCGCTGGGCCTAGACGTTGAGCGTTAGTCAAAAAACTCCGATCCTAGCACCGCTCCAATGAGGATTGCTCCGATACGATATGGCGACAATTGAGGAAGACAAGTGAAGAAACAGAAGATTTTTTGTGGAGCTAAAGGACACGCAATTGTGGCCGATATATTTGGCGAGGGCTCGCCGATTTTGCTCGCGCATGGAGGAGGCCAGACCCGCTTGGCGTGGACCCGAACCGCAAGGGTTTTGATGGAGGCAGGATATAGTGCGATTGCGATGGATCTGCGTGGCCACGGGGAAAGCGCCTGGTCGCCGTCTGGCTCTTACCAACTCGACGACTTTGCGATGGATCTCCTAGCGATGTCTGATCAACTGAACGAGAAACCAGCTCTCGTTGGCGCTTCCCTTGGTGGCCTTGCGGGCTTGATAGCCGAAGGCGAGCTTCGCTCAGGATCTTTCACTTCGCTTACGCTTGTAGATATTACACCAACTATGCAGGCAATCGGCGTTGCGCACATCTTGGATTTCATGAGGGCACATTTGGCGGACGGTTTCGCCTCGACCGATGAAGCCGCCGATGCGATCGCCAACTATTTGCCAAATCGTCAGCGACGGAAAGGCTCGGAGAGTCTCGACCGCTATTTGAGACGATGCGATGACGGACGTCTTCGCTGGCACTGGGATCCGCGCTTCATAACTTCTGTGACAAATGGCAAAGTGGGCCAGTCCGAAAACCGACTGGCCGACGCTGCCAAAAACCTTAAGCTGCCGATTCACCTGATACGTGGAGGATCAAGCAATTTGGTAAGCGTGGATGCTGCGCAAGAGTTTCTTCGACTTGCTCCCCACTCTGCGTACACCGATATTGCCGGCGCAGGTCATATGGTCGTCGGCGATCGAAATGACGCATTTACTGAAGCAGTTGTCGGTTTCTTAGGTGAACTGCAGATATCACAACGTAATAGCGATACGCGCGACAATTAGCCGCGCGATCGAGTGTCGCCCCATTTTGTGAGAGCTTTGTCGAAGGAATGAACCAATGACCGCAGCTAGTGACAGATCAGTGCTTGATTGCTGAAAGAATATACATAGGAGCGAACGAGTGAATGAGATTAGATCCTGCAACGAAGAGACTATTGCTGAATTTCAAAAGGCTTTGATGATTTCGCCTTTCCACCGGTGGCTAGGATTGACAGCAGTCACAGTCACTCGTGAACAGATTGAAATTGCTCTGCCTTGGCGCGAGGAATTTGTTGCCAATACTGCAATCGAAGCAACTCACGGCGGTATCCTGGCAGCCCTGATCGATTTAACAGGCCTTTACGCCGTTCGCGCAGCCGGAGGTATTGTAAGTGCTACGGCAGATCTTCGGGTCGATTATCATCGGCCGGCCACCCGCGGGACAGTTCTCGCACGCGGCATGGTGGTTAAACTGGGGCGCCGGATAAGCACTGCCGACGTACGCCTGACCGATACTAGCCAAATTCTCTTAGCGAGTGGGCGGGGCGCATATCTCGCGCAATGAGGCGTGTACGGTCGTTTTGGCCAATTGCAACCAATAACCATCAGTTGCTCAAATACCAAACGTTTGTTAGATTTGGGAGCTAGGAATTTTCTTAACAGATTGATTTTCGAACGGATTCAAGTTGACCCTCAAGGATCGCGGCGACGACGCCCCAGTACTCGAATGCCGGTCTGTCGAGCGCCGCTTTAGCGGCATTGTCGCGCTGAACGGAATCGATATGTGCATCGAGCGCGGCGAGATATTCGGCCTCGTCGGCCCCAACGGATGCGGCAAGACCACCCTCACCAACGCCATCACCGGATTCTATCCGCCGCAACGCGGGCGCATTCTGCTGAACGGCCGCGACATCACGGGCCTGGCGCCTCACTATATCGCGACGTTGGGAGTTGCCCGCACCTTCCAGAACCTTGCGCTCTTTAATGGTATGAGCGTGCTCGACAACATCCTTCTGGGCCGTCACATTCACATGAAACCCAGCGTAGGACGTACGGCGCTCTACTGGTGGCTTGCCCGCAGCGACGAGACATTGAACCGCGCCGCGGTCGAAGACGTGATCGATTTTCTGCAGCTTGAAGGCGTCCGCGACGAACTGGTCGACGGGATTCCGATCGGCCTGAAGAAACGCGTCGAATTGGCGCGCGCATTGGCGGCCGAACCGAGCTTTCTGATCCTCGACGAGCCGATGGCGGGGATGAACCAGGAAGAAAAGGAATACATGGCGCGCTTCATTCTGGATGCACGCGATGAACGCAATGTCACCGTGCTGCTGATCGAGCACCACATGGACGTCATCACGGGCATTTGCGATCGCATGTTGGCGTTGAACTATGGCGAAATGATCGGCAGCGGCGTGCCGGCCGACGTCGTCGCCGACCCACGGGTGGTCGAGGCTTACATCGGGGGCGCGCATGCCGCCCGCTGAATCGGCCTCGGCCTGGAATTTCGAAACCGATACCACGCTGATCCGCGTGCTGGCGCGGAATGCCGAAGTCTTTCCCGACCGTGTCGCGATGCGCGAGAAAAGCAAGGGCATCTGGAAGCAGACGACGTGGCGAGAGCTGCTTGAGAGCGTGCTTTGCTGCGCCGCAGGTCTCGAAGGACTGGGTTTCAAGGCAGGCGAAGTCATGCTGGTGCTGGGCGACAACCGGCCCCGACTTTATGCCGGGATGCTGGCCGCCGGCGCGCTCGGCGGCTACGCAATGCCGGCGTTCCCGGATGCAACCCTCGATGAAATTCGCCACTTCGTTCACGAGGCAGGCGCGCGTTTCGCGTTGGCCGAAGACCAGGAGCAAGTCGATAAAATGCTCGATCTGCGCGATCAGGGCGCCACAATCGAACACATCGTCTACGACGATCTGCGCGGGCTGACCGCTTACGCCAATTCGGGCCTGATCTCGTGGGACGCGCTTCAGGCAAAGGGCGCGGAGCTATTCACCCACAACCCTAACTTGCGAAACGAGTTGATCGCCCGCGCGCAGCCTGAAGGCCCGGCCGTGTTCGTGCATTCCTCCGGGAGCACCGGCAAGCCCAAGGGGGTGGTGCTGTCGCATCGTAACCTGTTGGCAGGCGTTCGAAATGCCTATCAAGGCGGAGCGTTCCAGTTCGGCGAGAGCATTCTGGCCTATCTGCCGATGGCCTGGGTCGGCGACTTCGCGGTGACGATGGGCGCCGGAATCGCACTGCACTTCACGATCAATATTCCAGAGCGGCAGGAGACCGTGCTGCAAAACCTGCGCGAGATTGCGCCGACCTTCTATCTGGCTGCGCCGCGCAGCTGGGACAATCTGTTGACCACCATCCAGGTGCGCATGGAAGACTCCTCGTGGCTGAAGAAGCTGGTCTACAAGCTTTTTATGGCGTTGGCCATTTCAGCCGAAAAGCGCAAGCTCGGAGGCAGTCAACCCACCCTCAAGCAGCGGTTGTTGAACCCGCTTGGCGAATGGCTGGTCTATGGGCCGATCAAGGACCAATTCGGCCTGACCCGGTTGCGCGGCGCCTTCACCGGCGGTGAAGCGATGGGCGAGGATACGTTCGTCTTTTACCGCGCGCTCGGCATCAAACTGCGCCAACTCTATGGGCAGACTGAAACCAGTGCCTACAATGCCATCCAGGGCCTCGACGAGGTAAGGCTGCACACCGTTGGCCGTCCCCTGCCGGGCGTCGATGTCCGGATAAGCGACGCCGGCGAAATTCTGATCCGCTCCGGCAGTGTATTCAGCGGATACTTCAAACAGGACGAGGCCACGCGCGAAAGCCTCGAAGACGGCTGGTTGCACACTGGAGATGCAGGTTACGTCGAACCTGATGGGCACCTCGTGGTGCTAGGGCGCCTGTCGGACGTCGTGCACACAGCGAAGGGCGAGCGCTATATTCCCAACTATATCGAGAACCGGCTCAAGTTTAGTCCGTACATCAAGGATGCCGCGGTGCTCGGAAGCGGCCGCGATACGCTGTCAGCCATCATCTGCATCGACAAGGAAGCTGTCGGCCTTTGGGCCGAACTGCGCGGCATTTCTTACATCTCCTATGCCGACCTGTCGCAGAAGCCGCAGGTCATCGTCCTGATCGCCACCGCGGTGAAGCACGTTAACAGCGCACTGCCGATCGGATTGCAGTTGCGGAAGTTCGTCTGCCTGCACAAGGAATTTGATGCCGACGACGGCGAAATCACCAGAACCCGGAAAATCCGGCGCAACGTCGTGGAGGAGCGCTACAAACCGATCATCGACGCCATCTACGGTCATCAAAATACGGTGCTGATGAAGGCAAAGGTCAGTTACGAGTCAGGCGAAGTCGGCGTCATCGAACGCACGCTGTCGGTACAGGAGGCCTGACGCATGGACGCGATATCATTGTTGGAATCCGCTGCCAACGGTTCGCTTATTGGCTTGATGTATTCACTGGTCGCGATGGGAATCGTCCTGATCTACAAATCGTCATCGGTGCCTAATCTTGCTCAGGGCTCGATGACGATGCTGGCCGCTTATGTCGTGCTTGCATTCGCCAACAACGCAGGCGCGCCGATCTGGGCCGCGATTTCGCTGGCGATCATCACAATGTTCATCATCGGGTTGGCCATCGAACGGGTGGCGCTGCGGCGCCTCGCCGGCCGCCCCATCATCATGATCCTGATGATGACGCTCGGGCTGGAGATTTTCCTGCGAGCCGGCTCGATGACCATTTGGGGCGGTACCACGCGACCCATGGATCTGGGCATCAGCGATGCCCCGCTTTTTCTTGGTCCATTATTGATCAACCGCGCTTACGCTTTTGGAGCGGTGGTCGCAATTGCGATGTTCGGTTTTTTCGTGATGTTCTTCCGGACCCGGATGGGTGTGGTTTTGCGTGCGATTTCCGATGATTATACGGCGGCCTGGTCGGTCGGCATTTCGGTCGAGCGCGGCGTCGCGCTGTCTTGGGCCATGTCGGCAGTGGTCGCGACGATTGCCGGTGTGCTCTGGAGTTCGATACAGGGTGTCGATCAATCGCTCGCGCAACTGCTGCTCAAGGGCGTGACCGTAGCCGTTTTGGGCGGACTGGACAGTATAGGAGGCGCGTTGCTCGCCGGCGTGCTGCTCGGCGTCGTCGAGGGAATTGCATCCAGCGTTCTCGATCCCCTGGTGGGTGGCGCGAGTCGCGACCTTGTCGATGCGGCGATGCTGATCTTGACTATCTTGATTCGACCGCACGGACTTTTCGGTCGCCACGACATCGAGAGGGTCTAGGATCATGCTATTCCGTCAAGCCGGGATTTTTCATACGAATTATGGAGCCGACCGGGCATTATTTCCGATCCCTGCCGATCGATGGATGATTGGTATTTTGCTGTTGCTGGCGCTGGCCGCGCCGCTCTACATGAACACGCTTTATCTCAGCAGTTATTTGCTGCCTTGGCTTGTCTGGACTGCGGGGGCGCTCGGTCTCAATTTGATCCTTGGATGGGCGGGACAATTTCATCTCGGCTACGCAGCGGTGATGGGAATCGGTGCCTACGCCGCGGTTCATGCCACCAGAGCAGGCATACCGTGGGAGATTGCCATCGTCCTCGCGGGAATAACGGCAGCGGTTATCGGAAGTGTTTTCGCTTTCGCTGCTTTGCGCGTGAAGGGCCTATATCTGGCGCTCAGCACGCTCGCCCTGCAGTTCGTGATGGACTGGACGATTTCGCACGTGCCCGCGATCAGCGGTGGTACACAAGCGACTTTGCAAGCCCCCGACATTCGGCTGCTGGGCTGGCCTGTTACCTCGGACGCGGGACTGTATTACGTCGCTTTGGTCTGGTGTGTTCTTGTCACGTCATTCATGCTCAACCTGCGGCGCACCGCGCTCGGCCGCGCTCTGGTCGCTGTTCGGGAGAAAGATTACGCAGCCGCGGTCATCGGAGTGAACAGCTTCTACTTCAAATTAGTGGCCTTCGCGACATCCTCGTTCATCGGGGGTGTCACCGGCGCCATTCTGATCGGTACATTTTACCATGCCGTAACCCCCGAGCAGTTTTCCGTCGACGTCTCAATTCAGGCGTTGGCGATGGTCATTGTGGGCGGGCTGGGCAGCATCATCGGCAGCTATTTTGGCGCTGCGTTCATTCTGCTGATGCCGGGCGTGATGAACAGTTTCATCTCCTGGGCGGCGACCAAGTTCGGGGTCTCGCTAGGTATCGAAACTCTGGCTCATCTGCCCCAAGCTCTCTATGGCGCGCTCATTATCGGGTTTCTCCTGATCGAACCGCTGGGGCTTGGGAAGATCTACAACAACATTCGGGACTATCTCCTGGTATGGCCTTTCGGCTACACGAAGAAATAGCGGGAAGCACGAACGCCATGAACGCACCGATTGCCGCTAAGATACTGTCCCTCAACAATATTGAGGTCGTCTACGACCACGTCTCACTTGCGATCAAGGGTGTTTCGATCGATGTGCCCGAGGGCGGAATGGTGGCCCTACTCGGCGCCAATGGCGCGGGAAAGAGTACGACGCTGAAATCCATCAGCGGCTTGCTCATGGCCGAGCGGGGTGAGGTGCGGCGGGGCGAATTGCAGTTCCGCGGCCAAAGCATTGGCGGCCTGATGCCGCAGGACCGCGTCAAGCTGGGAATCGCCCACGTGCTCGAAGGACGCCGGGTGTTCGAACATCTCACACCCGACGAAAACCTGATCGCGGCTTCGGCGTTGCATAGCCGCCAGGACATGAGCCGCAACAAGGAACGGGTTTACAGTTATTTCCCACGTCTGCACGAGCGCCGGACCGTCGCCTCGGGTTATCTCTCCGGCGGAGAACAGCAAATGCTCGCAATCGGCCGTGCTTTAATGACCCAGCCAAAACTACTGATGCTCGATGAACCCAGCCTGGGACTGGCTCCTTTTCTCGTCGCTGAAATCTTCCAGATCCTCGGCCGCATCAACCGCGATGAAGGACTCTCGATATTGCTGGTCGAGCAGAATGCGATTGCCGCGCTCGAAATCGTCTCCCACGGCTATCTGATCGAAAGCGGCCGCATCGTGATGCACGACAGCGCAGCTGCGTTGAAGAAAAATCCCGACATTCAGGAATTTTACCTAGGAAGCGCGGAAAACAAGAATTTTCATGACATCAAGCATTACCGGAGGCGGAAACGATGGTTGACCTGACGATCGCCGGACACGTGTCATTCAATAAAAGTGGCTTTGATAGACGTTCTGCAATTCACTCGGTCCAACAAGGGAGGATACAAAAATGAGGTTACTTTCCATATCGGCCGGACTGGCGTTGACCCTGTTCAACGTCATGCCGGCAGTGGCGGCAGATCCGGTGCGCTTCGCGCTGTGCTACGACCTGAGCAAGGCCTACACGTTCGTCTCACCACAGATCGCCCAGGCCGCGCGCGACTATGCCGATCTTCTCAACTCAAAAGGCGGCCTTGAAGGCCATCCAATCGAACTGATCGTTCAGGACCATGGCAACGAGCCGCAACGCGGCATCGAATGCTACGAACGCCTGAAGCGCGAAGGCGTGATGGTGTTCGACATGTTGTCGACGCCGGTATCGCGCGCTGTCCTTCCGCGCATCATGAAGGATGGCAACATCCTGATCCAGTCACTGGTCGGTCGTGGGGATGCGGTCGATGGCAATGTGTTCAAATGGGTATTTCCGATCGGACCGACCTACTGGGGCCAGGCCGCCAATGACATCGAATACATCAAGCAGAAGTCCGGCGGAAATCTGAAGGGCGTCAAGGTCGCGTTCTTCTATATCGATTATCCGTTCGGACAGGAACCGATCGGTATTCTGAAGACGCTGGCGCAGAAGGAAGGTTTCGAGTTGCAGCTCGTGCCGTATCCGCTGCCGGGCAACGATCAGGCCTCGGCATGGACGCAGATCCGTCGTCTCAACCCGGATTGGATCGTGAGCTGGAGCCTGTCTAATATGCATGTGATCGCGTCGCGCGAGATGAAGCGCAATGGAATCCCGATTGAAAAATACATCGCAGTTAATTGGCTCAACGAGGTCGACATCAAGAATATCGGGCCGGATGTCGCCAAGGGATTGAAACGCGGCACCAACGTCGCCGGTGGTTCAAATCAACCATTGGTTCAGCAGATTATCAAGGAGCTTTACGACAAGAACAAAGGAAATGGCGACCGCAAGTTTACCGAGGACGTCTACTACAACACCGGTTTGGCGATCTACTCCATCGCATTCGAGGGCGTCCGCCTTGCGATCAAGAAGGATGGCTGGCCGTTGACGCCAGAGAAGATCAAGAATGGCCTTGAGAGTCTGAAGAATTACGATGCCAACGGCTTGATCGCACCTATTACAGTCACGGCGCAAGATCACGGCGGAGGCGGTAAGACACGCATTGAAATGTGGGACGGAGGTAAATGGGTCCCGCAGACCGATTGGATCGCCGGCTTTCAGGACGACGTCTGGAGTGTCGTAAAAGAGCAATCAGCGGAATACGCCAAGTCTGAAACACAGAAATGAATTGCCTCTGGCCGGCAAAGTCGATCTATCGACGTTGTCGGCCAAGTTGGCGCTAATTCCCTTGCGTTGCCGTCCGGCCGCGGCAGATATCTAGTCTAGCGTACATGCGCTGGTGGGTATGACGTGCCCCGTCGAATTAGGCCGGTTTGACGGGGGCACGTCAGTGTTCGCCGGACCTACTCCTGCAGCGTGCCCGAAAGCCGTTCCACAGCTTCTACATAGTCCTTCATGAAATCGGCGACGACCGATCGTGTCGACTGCTCGGTATTCATGAGGCCTACCGCTTGGCCCACGAAGTATGCGGCAAGCTCCTTTGCACCCTCATGACCACGCTCTGCCAGTTTATCGACCTTGGCCATGGGCGGCCGGCTGAGCAGCCCCTGAAGCGGCATCGCAAGGGGATCAGGCGCGTCTTTGGCGCCCCAGGCATCGGACCATGCCGATTGCAACTGTCGCGTCGGCTTGCCCGTGCGGCTTCGGGAACGGACCGTGCTGCGCGACGTTGCCTTCAGCATCTTCTGCTTGACCGTGGGCGTCGTTTCGGCCTCGATGGTCGTCAGCCAAACCGACCCACACCAGACGCCCGCCGCACCCATCGCCATGCATGCGGCCATCTGCCGGCCCGTCGCTATGCCGCCCGCAGCCAAGACATCGATGTTCTTGTAAGGCTCGACGGCTTGCAGGACCTCCGGGATGAGCACCATCGTCGAAACCTCGCCGCAATGGCCGCCCGCCTCGGTGCCGGCAGCGACAAGTATGTCGACCCCCGCCTCGGCGTGCTTGATGGCGTGCTCCTTGGCTCCGGTCAGTGCGCCCACGAGGATACCCTTCGACCGCGCCCGCTCCATGATCGACTTCGGTGGCACACCAAGAGCATTGACGAAAAGCTTGATGGGGTGCTGGAAGGCCACGTCGAGAAGCCTTGCGGCCCCCGCCTCGCGCATACTGTCGGAGGTGCGCTTGTCGTATTCACCGCTCCAGAGATCGGACGAATCAATGCCGTGGCGCTCGAGGAGATTGTTAACGAATTTTCGATGTCCGTCTGGAATCCGCGACTGCAGCTCAGCCTCCGCAAGCTGGCCCTGCTTGTCATCCATTTTGTTTGGAATCAGCAGGTCGATCCCGTACGGCCGGCCATTGACACGCGAGTCGATCCAACTCAGTTCGACTTTCAAGCTCTCCGGCGTGTGTCCGACAGCGCCGAGAACACCAAAACCGCCTGCGTTCGTCACCTCTACCACGACATCGCGACAGTGAGTAAACGCAAACAAGGGGAACTCGATGCCTAGCTTCCTGCAAAATGCCGTCTTCATGGCTGCTTTCCCCGTTCTTGCCCGTGCAGGGCCGTCTCTGAATTCGTAGGGTCCTGCGAGTGTCGCACGATTGGACCGGAACTCGTGCGATCGTCATAGCGTGATGGCTGCCAACCGATCAGCTCACGCCCAAAGCCGTTTTGACGGATTTGTGAAAGTGCTGCAATGCCGGCTCATTGTGACCAAAATGGATCGCCTCTTGAGCCGGCGAATGGAATCCCCTCTGGATCCCCTCTGCCATTGGGAAATCCTCGTCCTCAACCGTCGCCATCAGTAGATTGAAATTCTTGTTCCAATATTTTCTCGCTTTTTCCGTATTCGCAGGCTCGGGCGTGTAGAAGGACACGCGCATCGTCGATTTATTGACCCCGTCGCCCGAAGGGTAGACGTGCCAGGTCTCGAGGTGGTCACCCTGTATGATGAAGGCGGTATTGGGAAACAGAACGCAGATCACGGCGGTCAATGGGATAATGTTCCACTGGTCTTGCGGAGTAGCGCAGAGCTGCTCGATGGTGCGTCGCGCCGCGATCATCCGCAAATTGCGGCCGAATGCATCGAACGTTGCCAGGTTGGAGTGCAGAATCGGGTAGATCGTCTTCGGATACAGGAATTGCAGATGATAGGTTTCAAGGAAGGTATCGATGACCAATTTCCAGTTCATTTGCCGTCGCAGAATGCGCGTTTCATAGTGGTGGTAGCCCTCAAGCTTGTATTCGGCGAGATCGCGCTCAAGGCCGCCAAGCAGCGGGGCGATCTCGAACGTTGGGCCCGGAGTCGGCGACACCCAGATCATGCCGTACTTCTCGACGATCGGTAGGGGGCGCAAGCCGACCTTGTCCTTCTCTAACCCGGCAAAGGAGCGTTCGTCCGGGCGCCCCCGCAATTTCCCATCAGCGTCATAGGTCCAGGCGTGAAAGGGACAGGTGAAGAGCTTTGCGCTACCGCATCCTTCTGCGACACGCGCACCTCGATGGCGGCAAACATTCAGAAAGGCTCCGAGCGAGCCATCCGGGCGCCGTACGAGCAGGATTGGTACGCCCGTGAGATCATGAATCATGAAGTCGCCGGGCTTAGGCACGAGACAGCTCAGACCGATACTAATGGGACCCTTGCGGAAGAACTGCTCTTTCTCCGCGGCGGCTTGCCTGGGGCAGACATAGTCGTTGACATTATTGGCATAAATGTCATTGGCCATTGCCGTCGTTTTCTCGTCGAGATAGCAGAGCAATCGTCGCCCCTGCGCGACCTGATCCTCGTGTTTCATCCTCGTGTTTCATAGTCGGCGTCTTTTGGGCGTGGCTGGCACCTGCGATCGGATCACGGGCCTATCACTCCATTTGGGTAGACGTGCCCGTCATGCGAGGATTAATGGGAGTTTGCGAGGCCCCCTGACTGCACCTTCGGACCATCTGACAGCTTTGGGATCGTCCAGACGAAACTCAGGAATGCGCTTCAGGAACTCCTCGACCGCAACGGTGAGCTCCATGCGCGCGAGGTTCGAACCGACACAACGATGTATTCCGAGGCCGAAGGCCGCATGGCGGTTCTCCTTGCGGTCGATAATGACCTTGTCGGCGTCCGGGAACATGGCGGGATCACGATTGGCAGCCGGGAAGGAGAGCAGCACCATTTGCCCCTTCTCGTAGGGGCAGCCCTTTACGACCGTATCCTTGGCGACGAGCCTTGCCATGGTCACCGGAGAATAAGCCCGCAGGAATTCCTCAATGGCCGTCGGCATCAGCGCGGGCTCGGCAACCAGACGCCGCCGATCATCGGGCGTTCTGGCCAAATGCCATAGGCAAGCTCCGATCCCGCTCCACGTCGTGTCGATACCGGCAATGAGCAGCAGTCGGAGGGTGCCGAGGATGTGGTTATCCGTCAAAGGCGCGTCATCGATCCGAGCGGCGACCAGATAGCTGATGAGGTCATCGGTCGGCGACTTGCGACGCCGCTCCACCTGATCCAACAGGTAGGCAGTCATCTCCGCAAGAGTACGCACCATCGCGGCATCGTCCAAGATGGCTTCCTCGACGAGCCCATGCACCCATCCGCGGAACATTTCCCCATCGCTTGCCGGCAAGCCAAGCATCTGGGCAATCACACGCACCGGAATGTGCTGGGCATAATCCAACGCTGCGTCGCATCGCTCATCGCCGACGAACCGATCGATGAGCTCATTGCAGATCAGGCGCGTTTTCGGGATTAGCTTGTTGATAGCTTGCGGCGTAAATGGCGGCAGCAGGATCATGCGGGCGGCACGATGATGCGGCGGATCAGACGTGATCGGCGGCGCCGGCGATTTCACGGGAGGCGGTGTCTCCCGCACCTGAACCCGCCGCGACGAGAAATGCTCGATATCATACGCAATCTGTCGGATATCTTCGTAACGCGTGGGGAAGTACACTCCTTGGAATCGAGTTGTATGAGCAACCGGGCAGGATTGACGCAGTTCGTCCCAGATCGCGAACGGGTCTTCGATCCATCGTGGGTCAAGATGGTCGAAGTCGGTTGCCCAATTAGCGACAGGCTGCCGGCGGCTCATGTACGGATCCTCTTCCTATCGAACACCGAGCGGCCAGGTTCGGCCTGCGCAATACTCGTCCGCAAGACCGTTCCATCTCGTATCGAACGCAGCTGTTCAGCTGTAGCTGAACCTATCCACACCGCACCGCGTCATACCAAACCGGTCGGCTTGCCTGCCAAAGGAATTCTAACGTTTGTTCGAAACATTATCCAGCTTGCCGGGCCGAACGTCAAGAAGGGACGTGGTTTCAATTTACTCATGTCCAGCCGTGCGGGATAGCGCAGCGATCGCAAGGCGGAGTAGCCGGCACACCCCAATCGCTGTATCCCGGATGGGCCATGTCGGAGCCACCAATCGCACCGTCTACTGTATGACCAAACACACCGTAGAAGGCCTGACCAAGGCCATGGCGATCGAGCTTGCGCCACATCGGATCAGGGGCAACAGCGTTGGCCCTACGCTTGTTGAAACGCCGCTTGCCCGCCGCATCGTGGATACGCCAGAGAAGCGCGCCTATTTCGAATCCCGCATCCCGCTCGGTACCTTGGCCAGCATCGAGGATATCATGGCGGCGACGGTCTATCTCGCATCGCCAGCAGCGGCCATGGTGACGGGCGCGCATCTTCTGGTCGACGGCGGCTGGACCGCGCAGTAGTCCGACGGGCGCGCTAGTTCATATAGTGCCGGAACACGTCTGCATCGTTGCGAAGGTCAGCTGCCGGTGCGTGGTGAACGATGGCGCCGTTCTTGAGCACATAGGCACGGTCGGCGATTTGCAGCGCGCTTGTCTTCTGCTCGACCATCAGAACCGCCATACCAGTTCTCGCGAGCTCGCCGAGAGCCGCAAGAATGCGCTGCAATGCTTGCGGCGCGAGTCCTAGCGATGGCTCGTCGAGCATCAGCAGCTTTGGTGCCATCATCAATCCCCGCGACACCGCCAGCATCTGCTGCTCACCGCCGGAGAGGGACCCGCCGAGAATCTGGCGCCTCGTCTTGAGGACGGGAAAACGCTCATACTCCGCTTCCATGCGGCGCGCGATCTCGTCCCGGCCAAGCCCTGATAGATGCTCGGCCCCGATCGCGAGGTTCTCCTCCACTGTCAAAGTCGGAATGATCTGCCGTCCTTGGGGCACATGAACGAGACCGGAGCGCGCCAGTTCGTGCGCCTTGGCGCCTTGACTTGTCTTGCCATCGAATTTGATGCTGCCGCCGCGCACCTCGACCAGTCCTGAAATGGTGCGCAGCAACGTCGTCTTGCCCGCACCGTTGGCACCGAGCACGACCACCAGCTCGCCCGGCGTGACGGTCAGGTCGATGTCGCGCAGGATATCGATGCTTCCTATGCCGGAAGAGACCTTTTCGAGCCGGATCATTGGGCCGCCTGCGTAGATGAGCTGACCGCATCGGCTGCGGTTCCGAGGTAGGCCGCGATGACGCGCGGATCCCGCTGCACTTCCGCCGGCGTGCCCTCGGCGATCTTCTCGCCATAGTCAAGCACACTGACCCGGTCGGACAGCCGCATGACGAACTCCATGTTGTGCTCCACCAAGAGGATAGTGGTGCCGCTATTTCGAATCGTGCCAATTACCTCGGCGATCTCGTGCGCCTCCGCATCGTTGAGACCGGCGATGGGCTCGTCGAGCAGCATCACGAGCGGTTCCTCGGCCATCGCCCGTGCGAGCTCGGCAAGCTTGCGGTGGCCATACGGCAGGTCGGCCGGTCGCGCTTCGGACAGGTGGCCGAGGTTGAAGGCCGCAAGCAGCTCGTAGGCGCGGCGGCGCTCCACGGCGTCGAATTGCGGGGAGACGAGCCAGGCGACAAAATCGCGTGGCCAGGAGCGCTGCGAGCGCACGCCGAGCATGACGTTCTCGATCACTGTCAAACTTGGCACCAGCTGAAGGTTCTGGAAGGTTCTCGCCATCCCGAGCCGGGCGCGGACGTGCGCCGGTTCGACCGTCACGTCGCGACCGCACAGCTTCACGCTGCCACTGTCGGCCGAATAGAGACCCGACACGCAGTTGATTAGCGTCGACTTGCCGGCGCCGTTGGGTCCGATCAATGCATGCACGGTTCCAGGCATGACGCTGACGCTGATATCGCGCAGCGCCTTGACCCCGGAGTAGCTCTTCGACAGGCCCTTGATCTCCAGCACCGGCTCGCCGCCGGTCCGGGTCAGCGGTACTGCGGTCGCCGCCACCGGAGGCATCCCTGAGACCTCGATATCCTGCCGTCTGGCTGGCCGCCGCACGCCGAGGCCGGCCATCGCACCGATCCGCCTCATGATCCCGATCGCCCCTTCCGGCACGAGCAGGAGCACCACCAGCAGGATGGAGCCATAGACCAGCAGCGAGACATCGTAGAGCGAGGCGATGAACTCGGCGATCGCCAGTGTGATGATGGTGCCGATCAGCGGGCCATAGGAGGTGCCGAGTCCGCCTATGACGGTCGCGACCAGCATGCTGAGCGTCAAGTTCAGGGTGAAGGCATCGCTGTTGATGTAGGCGCTCTGATGCGTGAAGAAGACGCCGGCGATACCCGCTGCGACGGCACTCAGCGCGAACACCGCCGTCCGCCACACCGGTACGTTGAAGCCAGCGGTTCGCGCCGCGCTCTCGTTTTCCTTGATCGCCAGCAGCACGCGGTAATAGCGCGACGAGAATACGTAGTCGCTGAGGATCTGCACCGTGAGATAGACCGCCCCAGCGACCCACATGAAATAGACACCGCCCATCTTGCGCGAGCCGAAATCCAGGCTCGGAATGCCGAGCACACCCATCGTTCCGCCGGTGAGATCCGTCCAGCGCTGCACCGTGATCTCGGCAATGAAGCCGAACGCCAGAGTCGCCATTGTCAGGTAGATGCCGCGCGTGCGCAGCGCGATGAGCCCCACGGCCATGCCGAGGAGGCCGGCGATGGCAACGCCGGCCAGCATGGAGTAGCCGAGCGGCCAGCCGAGCTTGGCCGACAACAGCGCCGATCCGTAGGCGCCGGCGGCATAGAACCCCGCCTGGCCGAGCGACATCTGTCCGGACAGCCCAAGCAGAATGTTGAGGCCGATGACAGCAACTGCTGTATAGCAGAGCGTCTGTGCCAAATGGATGTAGAATTTGTTGGCGACAACCAGCGGGAAAACAACGATGACGACGGCCGCCAACAGGAACAGCATCAACCTAAGCAACGGGCGGCGATACGGCAGCGGTACCGGTTCAGCGGACATCGGCCTTCGCCTCTCCAAACAATCCACTCGGCTTCACGACCAACAGCGCCAGAACGACCAGCAGCGGATATAGATCGCCAAACGCCGAGTTGAAATAGTTCGAGAAGCTTTCCGCCATCCCGAAAATGATCGCTCCGGCCAGCACGCCGAGCGGATTGGCAAAGCCTCCGAGCGAAGCGACCGCAAGCGCCTTCACCGTGAAAACCAGCCCCATATGAGGCTGCACAGTGACGATCGGCCCGACGAGTATGCCCGAAATCGCGGCCAGCACCGAGGCGATCACGAAGACGAGCACGGTGGTGCGGGTCACGTCGATCCCGAGCAAAGCCGCCGTTTCCCGGTTGAACGCGATGGCGCGGACGGCCCGCCCATGGGTCGTAAGAAACAGGAACACATAGAACAGGCCGACCACGAGAAACGCAGCGGCGATCACCAGCAACTCCTCGACAAAAACGCCGACACCCAT
>JAQSDT010000706.1 GCA_029946075.1 bacterium
GGTGTATATCGGCCTCGCCGTCCACAAGGGCGCTGCCTACCCCGGCGAGCACGGCGCGATCGTCAGCCAGCCGCTTTGGGACAAGGTGCAATCGATCCTGCGGGAGAGCCCGCGGGTCCGTGCCTGCCACGCACGGGCGGCGACGCCGGCGTTGCTGAAGGGTTTACTATTCGGTCCGACCGGCCGCGCCATGAGCCCCACCCACACACGCCGCAGCGGCAAGCTCTATCGCTACTATGTCTGCCAGGCCGCCCTGAAGGGCGAGGTCACGGACGCCCTGATCCGGCGCGTGTCGGCCGCCGCCATCGAGGCGGCGGTCATCGACCAGCTTCGGGCGCTCCTCAAATCGCCGGAGGTCGTCATGGCGACGTGGCGCGCGGCCAAGGCCGAGGGCGGCGGGTTTTCGGAAGCAACGGTCCGCGAATCGCTCGACCGGCTCGACCCGCTCTGGGACGAACTGTTCCCCGCCGAGCAGGCCCGCATCGTCCAGCTGCTGGCCCAGAGGATCGACCTCAAGCCCGACGGGCTCGAACTGCGACTGCGGACGCAGGGGCTCGGTCACGTCGTGCAGGAGCTTGGGACCTCCCGGAGGGCTGCCTGATGCCGACGCCCGATTCCGACGTCGTCACCATCAAGGTGCCCTTCGCCGTCCGCAAACGCGGCGGGCGCAAGCTGGTCCTGTCGCCGGATGGCGCGCCGATGCCGCCGGCTGCGCCGCACATCGACAGCACGCTCGTCAAAGCCATCGCCCGCGCCTTTCGATGGCAGAGGATGCTGGAGACCGGCCGGTACGCGACGATTAAGGAGATCGCCAAGGCGGAGAAAATCAATTCGTCCTATGTCAGCCGCGTCTTGAGGTTGACGCTGCTGGCGCCGGCGACGGTGGAGGCAATCATCGATGGGCGGATGAGCGCGGGGCCGACGCTGGCGGAGGCGATGAAGGTGTTTCCGGTGGAGTGGGCGGAACAGCGACGCCAGCTACCCAACCGATACCTACAGAGCGCGCTTTCCAGTCGGCCCGTACTGTGCATCGCAGATGCCATTGTGCCTATACTCGTATTGACCAACACTTGAGAGTCACATCGTCCGCGAGAACGGCGAGAGTTGCGGCCGGCTTGTCGCCTACCATCGGCGCAACTCAAGAAATTTGCGGGGAAGACATCCGACGATGGCCACGACACTTGAAGCGCACGACAAGCTGATCCGAGAGAGCTTCGAGGGCAGCTACCCGGCGATACAGTTCCACGGTGAATATTCGCCTGAAAAACAATTGCCCGTTGCTATCGCCGGGCGCCCGAAAGCCAAGCCGAGCGGCTTTTTGAGCACGGACAGGAAAGGCGGACGCCCCTTTTGCAGATTTTGGTGGACTTGGGTAGAGGCGCGCAGTTGTTCTGATCGCCCCAAGGTTAGTCAGAATTCATGTGAATCGTGATGACCTCCGTCCGAGCATCAGAAATCCCTTGGTCAAATCCGAGCGCGCCGGCGCTCGACCTGAATGGCCCAACCGTTCCGTTCCGCCGGTTTTGCGAGGACTGGGTTAATCGACCGGCAATCGACCTGTTCAGATCCTCCGCAGAGGAATTCGGAGACCGGATTGCTTGTGAAGATCTCGCCGAACGCCTGACCTATGCACAGGTCTGGGCAGCCTGTCGACGTCTGGCGTCCATGATAGATGCTGCCGTCCCCACCGGCCAACCGATCGGCATCCTGCTGCCGAACGAAGCATCCTATCCTGTGGCGGTCCTGGCCTGCCTAGTGGCGAACCGGCCTTGCGTGATGATCGACCGCCATCATCCGGAAGATCGCGTTGCGGCAATTGTTCGTGATGCGGGCGTCGCTGCGATCATTTTACGGCGGTCGGATATCGCCGACGGTCTGCTGCTGCCGGCGGGAATTCGGACGATCATGATCGATGAGGCGTTGCTTGATGGGCCGGCACCCGACTGGCTTACCAACTCTCCGATGCCTCCCCCCGCGCCGAGCTTTATCGTCTATACGTCGGGCAGCACGGGCCATCCGAAGGGCATCGTGCTCAGCCAACGCGCCGTTCTTCACCGCGCTGCGCAACTCGTCAACGCCGTCCATCTCCGACCTGAGGACAGGGTGCTATCCCTCGCATCGCCCAGCACCATTGGCGGCCTGCAGCAGATTTTCGAAGTGATGCTGTCGGGTGCCACGCTGGTCAAATTCGACCTGCAGCGGACAGGTCTTGGTAAAGTCGTGCAAGCGATAGGTGAGCGGCATATTACAATGATGTTCTCCACGCCATCCGTGTGGCGCAGCGTCGCCCGCATCGACAACGTCGCTTCCACATTGACGAACCTGCGATGCATCCAGTCCTCGGGAGACATGTTGCTCTCGATCGACCTCGGATTGCTTCGGCAGGTACTGCCTGGAGATTGCCACGTACTCTCTGTCTATGGCGCGACCGAAGCGCCGGCCCTGCTGCAATGGTTCGTGCCGCCGACATGGCCGAACGGCGGGCCACGCGTGCCGACCGGCTATCCGTTGGCCGGGTTTGCCTTTGCTTTGCTCGACGATTCCGGCAATGCCGTGAAGGAAGGCGAACCCGGCGAGCTCGTGATCAAGAGCTCCTGGATGTCACTGGGTATCTGGCGCAACGGCGCTGTCCATCCAGGTCCTTTCGAACGGGACGAGAGAGACTTGACGACACCCGTGTATCGCACGGGCGACATCGCGCGTCAGTTCCCAGACGGCCTTTTCGTAACGCTTGGGCGTAAGGATCGACAGGTCAAGGTTCTGGGTAACCGTGTCGAACTCGCCGAAGTCGAAACTGTCCTCAGACAGGCGCCGATGGTCGCGGACGCCGCAGTGGTTGCCCGCCGAACAGGCGGGGGGGCACAGTTGTCGGCATTCGTCGTCCCGCTTGATGCAAGCTCGCCGGGCCTCGCTTCGGATGTCCGAGCACACCTGAAAGGCAAACTTCCAGCCTACATGCAGCCCTCCTCTCTTTTCGTCATCGACGAGCTGCCGCTGCTGCCAGGCCGGAAGATCGACGAGGAGGCGCTGCTGTCCTTCGCCGACAAGGACGCGCCCCCGGCGCCGGTACCCTCGGCGCCGCATCCCGCGGTACATGTCGCTCAGCGCGCGATCGACATGATAAACAAGGCCTGGCGGCGCGCCATCGGCCGACCACCTCCAAATGACGATCGCAGTTTCAACGAGGCTGGCGGCGATTCCCTTGGCCTGCTCCTCTTGGTCCTCCATCTCGAACAGTCGTGCGGCCAGGCTCTTTCACTGGACAACTTCCACGGAGAAATGAAACCTTCGGAGTTTGCGCTGGCCCTCGATCGCCTAATTGACGGGCGACCTCCAGCAGTTTCGAAAGAGTTACCAGTGGTGTTCTTTATTCCGGGGAGAAGGGGCGACTCGCCCCGGTTGGCCCAGTTCCGCTCGGCGTGCGCGGCAACTATCAGCATTTACTCGACAACCTATCCCGATCTTCGCCAGCTGGCCCGCGGAGGCTTCGAAGACATTGTCACGCACATATCAACGCAGATCGAACAGCTTGCACCAGAAGGCGCCATCGGCCTAGCGGGATACTCTCTGGGGGGAGATGTCGCCTACGCCGTGGCGGGTCGTCTGCAGAGGCGAGGCCGGCAAATATCGGCCTTGTTGATACTGGATACCAGCGCAGAGGACTTCAGCCCGGACGACCAGCCTCACGTTAGGCGCAACTTGGCACGTCGTTTCGCCACGCTGCTCGGACTCGTCAAGGACGGCAACTGGAACGCGATTACCGAAGCAATCGTGAAACCCTCAGTCGTCGCCAAGCCTATAAGCCGACACGTGCTTCGCTTCCTATCGTCCTTCAAAATACCGATTCGCAGCAACTTCGTTTTCTATCTGCGGTGGCATCTACGGGCGATGCTCATCGAGGCTCATCGCACGTCGTGGATCAAAAGCGCGCCTACTGCCTGCCTGAAAATTCCAGTCATTCTCTTTCGATCCGAGGACAGTACCGCCGACCTCGGCTGGCGGGCGCGTGCCGATGCCTTGACCATCGTTCCAGTGGGGGGCGACCATCTCAGCATGCTGGAACGAGAGAACTCGGCAGAGCTGATCGCGGAATTCGTCAGCGCCGTCCGCAAGACATCAAATTAGGGGGCCAGCTGATTGGATAATACGGCCTCCGACCGACTTGACGGGCCTGCCGAAGATGGTATCGCAATTTATCTAAATGATGACGTCTCCGGCTGTTCCCGCGAAAACATGACGGTGCTGATACCATAAGTAACCTTAGCTCGCCTGAACCTATGAGCGTCTAGGCGAGGAATTCTAAATCTTTGGCCAACCCATTGGAGACCAAGATCGGCGGGATTTCCGGTGACAGGCAAGTATCGCCATAGCGTCTACGGCATCGTTATCGAAAGCGAATTCCGGTTGTCGTCTATCGACGATGCCTCGGAAGCCAGCGACCCGCCGGTAGTCAGTATTGCCTTGGCAGCGCCGAAATATTTTCAGGCGAAGACTGGGACGATGGTGTGCGACTCCAACGATTGGCTTCACCATTCGGTTCTGCCGGATGGAAGCATCTACATGCGCGCGGATGAGATCTTCGAAACGGTTGTCTCTGCCAATGGACGGCACGCCGTCTGCATAAAGGCGGTTGGCGCAGACAAAAGATCCTTCGAGGCGTACCTGCTGAATTTCGTCCTGAGCACTTCGCTCTCGTTGCAAGGTGAGGAGCCATTGCATGCCACTGTCGTCGCTCTTGGTGGCCGCGCAATCGGCCTGCTTGGGGACAGTGGCGCGGGAAAGTCGACACTTGCAGCGTTCCTGATATCGCAAGGCGCGACACTGATCACCGATGACATATTGCGGCTGACGTTCACCGATGGTCAGGCCTTCGCGCATCAAGGCCCTCACCGGCTGAAGCTCTTTGATGAACCGGCCTTGCGGCTTCTTCCGGAGACGGTCGGCGACGGGCATTGGAACGCCATGAATGGTAAGGTCATGGTGAAACCGCACGAGCGGCTGGCCGGGCAACACCCGCCACAACCGCTCTGCGCACTGTTTTGGCTCGATGAGTCGAAGCAGCTGTCCGCACCAGACGCGGTTTCCTCGACCCGGTTGGTGGGCCTTGACCTGGCTCGGGCGCTCTTCGCGTCAACGATGAACACAAGATTCCACGCGCCCGACCGGCTGACACGGCAGCTGCGCTTCGCAGAACGAGTGGCGCGCGTGCTGCCCGTCTATGCGCTGCGCTATGCGAGGAGCTACTCGCTCCTTGGACAGGTCGCCCGTGAGCTTGGCAGAAGGACAGCCCCGTGAAGCCTTCCGCTGCATTCTCCGCTCTCTCGCCTTGCGCAGTCGACGGCCTCGCAGTCGGTCGAGCTGTTGTGGCAGGCGCTCGCTGCCAAGCCCGATAAGGCTTGCAAATTGTTCGCCGCCATCTTCAACATCGACAGTAGGCCCGTCGATCCGCGGCAGATTTTAATCTCGAACCATGACATCGAGATCCTGGGCTGTGATCGCCGCGTTGCCTTCATCTACTCGAAGGCTGCCCCCTCTCCTGCCCCAGGGCAGTCGAGTGGTATTCAGGATCTGGAGGGGCGGTACTGGATCGTTGGTCGGGTCCGGCTCGATGCGCGCAGCGAACTTCAATCGGTTCTTTCGGAGCGCATCCGTGGGCCGTTGCGAGACATTTCCGACGCGCAGCTGTGCCTGCATGCCTACGCTGCCTGGGGCGATGCCTTCGTGGATCGCATCGCCGGTGATTTCTGCTTCGTGTTGTGGGACGACGATCGCAATCGGCTGGTGTGCGTCCGGGACCAGCTCGGCATAAGGTCGCTTTTTCATGCCGAGGCCGGTGGATCCCGGTTTGTCAGCGATTCATTAGACTGGATCGCCTCTCGGTCGTCGGTCAACCGCGACCTTGACGACGCGTGGGTCGCGGATTTTCTTACCGTCGGCCATTCGCTCGAGTTCGAGCGAACTGTCTATCGACACATTCAGCGTCTCGCACCGGCGCATGTCCTGACGATTTCCGATTCCGGCGCGACCGTGCGGCGGTACTGGCGACTGAACATCCAGGAGCCGCTCTACTTCCGCGATCGTCGGCTGTACGTCGAGCGTTTCCTCGATCTGTTGTCGAATTCGATCGTTGATCGATTGCCGGCCGGGAGAGTGGGTATTTCCATGAGCGGCGGCCTCGATTCTACGACGCTCGCAGCCTGCGCCGTGCATGCCACGGGAGACGCCGCCCGAGTCGTGGCTGAATGCCTTCATTTCGAGAAACTCGAGTCCGACAACGAGAAACACTTCAGTTCGCTCGTTGCTCAGCGTCTGGGGATTGAGTTACGGATCCGTGCCTGCGATGAACTCACGTACGATTCGCAGTGGCAGTCAAGATCGATCAAAACGCCAGAGCCGTCGACGCTGATTGTCAGCGCGCATATGGATCGTGCGGTTGCCCTCGAGCGCGCGAACAAGGCGCAGGTCTGGTTCTATGGTGAAGGGCCGGACAACGCCCTCGCATTCGAACGGGGCGCCTATCTGTCGTGGTTGGTCGGCCGGCGGGACTGGCTGCGGTTGGGAGAAGCGGGCCTGCTCTATCTCAGAGCCAAGGGACTGGCCGGATTAACGGAGACCCTGCGGCGCTACGCAGCGCGACGCCAAACTGTCGATGAAGCGATTGACGTGCCGCCATGGCTCGATCGATCGCTCGTCGATCGGCTCGGCCAGGAAGAACGGCTCAGCGGCATGAGCCAACTCGGCGGTGTTGGCGCGAGCTCTACACCTCGGCATCCCTGGCATCCAGGAGCCATTGCCTGGTTCAATGATCCCATATGGCCCGCGGTGTTTGCCAACTATGAGTTCGAAGAATCCCTGGCGCCCTTCGTCTTGCGCCACCCTTTTCTCGACCTGCGCGTTCTCGAGTTCATGTTGTCGGTGCCGACGGTGCCGTGGGCGAGGAACAAGTTGTTGCTGCGCGAGGCAATGCGGGGGCGGCTTCCGGACGAGTTGCTCGCTCGCAAAAAAGCGACGCTTCCGAGTGCTGCCCTCACGTCACCGCTTCGGATCCACGGTCTTCCGCCCTTGTTACGAAATAGTTGCTTGGACCGATACATCGACGTTCGGGCCGTACCAGTCGTGGGCTCTTCCGGGCGACACTGGCAACAGGTCGTTGCGGTTCATGCGCTGGATTACTGGCTGACACAGGGTACGCCGTAAGAGAATGCACTCCTCGCGTTGGTTGCCGTAGCTGGGCAACAATCGTAAACTAATCTGTCACGTTCTTGGGCGCCGATCGGGAAAGTCATTCGGATGCTTGAAATTTCGACGATCGTGAAAAAATCCATTCGGCAGGTTTCGTGTGAATTCAACGATGAGGTGGTGCTTCTTCAGCTCGATAGAGGGCGATACTTCGGACTCCAGACTGTCGGGGCGGCAATCTGGAACGGCCTTGCGGAGCCGAGGCCAATTGCCGATATCTGCGACGATGTCCTGGCACAATTCGACGTTGCTCCAACGGTTTGCAAGGATCATGTGATCAAGTTTCTAACGCGCCTGCAAAGTGTCGGCCTCATCGAAGTCGCTGGATAACCATTCCATGCAACGTTCAGAAGCGCAGTAAAATATTGCATAGAAAATGCAATATGGTATATTTCATCTCAACTGCGCAACAGACGAGCAGACGATAATGTTGCAGTAACCATTCTCGATACACCAATGACGCATGAAAGGTCTGGCTCATGAATACCCGACCCAATAGGGGCACAGAATCCCGTGATGTCGAGGCGTCGCTAAAGAAGCCTTACGCTGAGCCGGTGCTCATAGACATGGGGTCCTTCAAGGACCTGACATTGGCCGTCGGCAACCTAGGCGCAACAGATGGCGGCAACAAAAGAAACCAGAAAAATACGCGTTCGTAGATCGCCCACGCAGTCGGTTTCCTCAAATATGTCCCCTTGCAACAGATGCTCATCTTTCCGCAGAGATTAG
Source organism: bacterium (assembly GCA_029946075.1). Classification (GTDB taxonomy): domain Bacteria; phylum Pseudomonadota; class Alphaproteobacteria; order Rhizobiales; family Xanthobacteraceae; genus Bradyrhizobium. Next base: position 7,969 of record JAQSDT010000706.1, read on the forward strand.
AGAGGGCCTGCCGAATAGGAACTAGTTGGGAGACTTGGTTTTCTCGTTGCCCACTCCTTGGAATGCAAATGTCGGTTTCGGCCAAGCGCTCGGCGGGCAGCGTTGAATTTGACCTTCTCTGTCTGATTGCTTGCCCTAATCCGGCCCTCGGCCAGGCGCGGCAGATGCTGTGCGGTGCCGTCGACTTTTTGGAACTTTTCCGGTTGGCCCAGTATCACGGGGTCCGCCCACAGCTCATCGAGAGCCTCCACAAGATGGCGTGGGAAACTGTGCCGGTGTCGGCAAGAACCTCGTTCGAGAATTTTCGCCGGTATCACGGCGCGCACGCTTTATTTGTATCCGAGCAACTTTGCCGTTTGGCCGCGAAATTCTCCGAAGCGGGGCTCCGATTTGCCGCTTTCAAGGGGCCAACCTTGGCGAAGGCTCTCTACGGCGACGTATCCTGCCGGGAATATGTCGACCTCGATGTCATTGTCCCTGAGCAACAGGTCGACGAGGCTGAACGGCTGCTCGGCTCGCTCGGCTATTGCGCCGCCGCCGGCGATCGAAGTTACCGGCATGCCTTTCTGGGCTATTTGCGGCAGTACGCCTTCGTTCACCCTGGCAATGGTGTCGCAATCGACCTGCATTGGAATTTCACGGGCATCCATGTGCCGTTTCCTTTGACTCCTGCCGAAGCCTGGCGAGATCTTGGCAGCGTATCGATCGGTAACCATGCAATTCCCACTGTGGCCGGAGAGAACCTTGCCCTGCTGTTGGCCGGGCATGGAACCAAGGAGGCCTGGCGATGCCTGGGATGGGTCTGTGATTTCTCGATGCTGATTGACCGCCATCCTGATCTCGACTGGCGCCGCATCCATGAGCGAGCCAAGGCGCGGCGATGCGGCGACGCGGTTCTGCTTGCCTGCGCAATGTCGCAGGAACTCCTAGGAACGCCTGTGCCGCGGGCTCTGCTGGGCCTTCTTGAGAAGAGCGGGCGCGTTCACGCTCTTGTCGAGCGGCTGACGCGCGACCTGAGGAAAAGTCCGCCTGATCCCGCAGGGCAGGAGAATTTTTCGGATTTCCATCTTTGCGAGCGCCGGATCGACAAGCTTTTGGGCGCCATTAGGCTCGCTCTCACCCGGACCTCAGGGGACTACGACATGATGAAACTTCCGCCGGCGCTATGGTCCATCTACTATGCGACACGACCGTTCCGCCTCGGCGCCAAGGCATTGGCCAACCTGGCCCTGCGAGCTACAAATTGATCGGCGGCCACGGCCGGCGCGATGCTTGTGCCGAAAATCAGATCCGAAAGCATCTATGATAGAGTCCGCCAAGAATAACCAAAGCCAAGACGATATGTACCTGGATGCAAGAGCGCACAATCGCTTCTTGCCACCTCCGCCGATGCCATGCAGCGCCCAGCGACATTCTGGTCGTGATGCCTGAGACATTGAAGGCCACCAAAGTTATGGCCAAAACGGGCAGAGGTCGCGTTAAAAACCTCGCGCGTCGCATTGTGTGCGAGGTCTATGCGATAACCGCGGGAAGGCTGGATGGCTGGAGGGGTACGCGCACAGTTGCCCAGCTCCTGGAAGTGAAGGACGACGAGGCCATGAAAGCGGCCGTCCAGCTAGCGATAACAAACGGCTGGCTTGTGGACCGCAGCAGTGGGCGGACCCTGCAACTAACCGATGAGGGTCGTCGCCTGGCCAAGCTGGCCTAATCCTCCTGCGCGGATATTCGGACGCGAAAACGCGCCCCTCCAAGCTCTCGCAGTTCGTTCCCGGTCTCCACCGCCCAACCAGCTGCACATTCGAAACACGCAGAACTATGCTCCCAATTCTCCAGCTATCTCATGCCATCAATTCGGCTTACCGTGTTGAATACCTTCCTCCTAATGGAAGGTGAACCGGGAGGGGGAATCATGAGACATTTTGCGTTGCGTCGTCAGCTCCTGGCGGCGGCGCTGTTGATTGGACTTGGTCTGTCAACGAGCGTGCCGGCGGCAGCGCAGGACACGATCCGCTTCGGCACGGCGCTGTCGCTGACAGGTAACCTCGCGACCGAGGGCAAGCTTGTGCGCGAAGGTTACGACTTCTTCGTCAAGACGGTGAACGAGCGCGGCGGCATCGACGTCGCTGGCAAGAAGTACAAGGTCGAGATCGTCTACTACGACGATGAAAGCTACGTGAACACCTCGGTCAAGCTTTACGAAAAGCTGATCTCCGAGGACAAGGTGAAGTTTCTGCTCGGCCCCTACGGCAGTGGCATCACCATCGCCGTCAGCAACATCACCGAGCAGCACAAGCTGCCGCTGGTGATCGCCCACGGCGCCGCCTCGACGATCTACAATCGCGGCTACAAGTACATCTTCGGCGTCCTGAACTCGATCGACCACTACACCTACAACATGGTGAAGATGGCATCTGAGCAGAAGCTCACGCGCCTGGCCCTGCTCAATGAGAACCAGCTCTTCGCCCAGCTCGGCATCGACGGCGCTGCACAGCAGGCCAAGGAGCTCGGCGTCGAGGTCGTCTACAAGGAGAGGTATTCGTCCGGTTCCAAGGACCTGTCGCCTGAGCTGGAGAAGATGAAGGCCGCCAAGCCGGATATGATCATCGCCGGGGGCTATACCAACGACATGATCCTGCTGGCCCGCCAGATCGGCCAGGTCGGGCTGAAGCCGAAGCTGCTGGGCTACCTTCTCGGGCCGACGCTGCCGGGGTTCGTAAAATCGCTGGGTGCCGAGGCCGAGCTCACGCTCGAGCCGGTGCAGTGGAGCATTAACGTGCCGTACAAGGACCAGATCTTTGACTGGACCGCACGCGGCTACGCCGACGCCTTCCAGAAGGTCTACGGGCACGTTCCCGACTATCATCCGATCCAGTCCACGGCGGCTCTGCAGGTCTACTACAACGCCTTCCAGAAGGTCGGCGGCTTCGACCCGCAGAAGGTGCGCTACGCGATCGCTGCCACGGACATCGTCACCGCCTACGGGCCCATCCGCTTCAACGACAAGGGCCAGAATATCGCCAAGTCGATGTCGGTGGTGCAGATCCAGGATGGCAAGCCGGTGGTGGTCTATCCGGCCGACGTGGCGGAGACCAAGCTGAAGCTGAACCCCTGACGGTCGGCGATCCAGGCCAATGCAACTCGTTGCCCAGATTGTCCTGAACGGCGTGCTGCTGGGCGGCTTCTATGCCTGCATGGCCCTCGGCTTCTCAATCGTCTGGGGCGTCATGAACATGGTCAATCTAGCCTATGGCAGCATGATCATGGTCGGCGCCTATGTCACCCAGATGGCCGTGCTTCATCTCGGCCTGCCGCTGACGCTAGCCCTGCCCCTGGCGGCGCTGGCGACCTTCACCCTAGGCTATGCCCTGCAGCGCGGCTTGCTCAATCGACTGGCCGAGCGTTCGGTCTTCATGACGCTCATCTTCACCTTTGGGCTGAACATGGCCCTGATCAACCTAAACCTGCTTCTGTTCTCGGCCGACGTGCGCTCGCTGCCCGACGTGTTCGGTCGCGCCTCCTTCACTATCGTCGGCCTCAGCGTCCCCTACAGCCGGGCAACGATCTTCGCCGTCGCGATGGCCATGACGCTCGGGCTGCACGCCCTGCTCAACTGGACGTCGCTCGGCAATGCCATCAAGGCGACCAGCTTCGACCCGGATGCCGCGCGGCTCTCCGGCATCGACGTGCCGCACGTCTATGCCCTGACCTTCGCGATCGGCGGCGCCATCGCCGGGGTCACGGGTGCACTGGTTGCCACCAGCTATTCCTTCTCGCCGTTCGCCGGCGAGAGCTACACCATGAAGTCCTTCGTCGTCGTGGTGCTAGGCGGTCTCGGCAGCATTCCCGGCGCCATCGTCGGTGGCATGCTGCTGGGAATCGTGGAGAACCTCGCCTCGCTGTTTTTCGATTCCGGTTATCGCGACGCTGTCGGCTTCGCCTTGCTGCTGGTCGTACTGGTGTTGCGGCCGCGGGGGCTGATGGGCCGGCGCTTCTTCGCCGAGGTAAAGGGCTGATCCGCCGCCATGGCTGCGTCCGCCATGCTCGGTAGATGGAGCAACGGTGCCTGGGCCGGCAGCCTGCGCAGCGCGGCGATTGCCTGCGTGTTGATGGCGATCCTGATGGTGCTGCCGCCCTTTCTATCGCTTTACTGGCTGCGCCTGCTGACCAGTGTCCTCATGCTCGCCGTCGTCGCCCAGGGCATGAATGCAATGGCGGGCTTCGTCGGCTATCCCGCCTTCGGCAATGTCGTGTTCTTCGGTATCGGCGCCTACGGCACGGCGCTGGCCATCGCCGCGGGCTTCGGCATGGGGCCGGCCCTGCTCGTCGGCGCGGTTCCAGCCGGGGCGCTGGCACTGGCTGTCGGGCCGCTGTTGCTCCGGCTGCGCGGCCACTACTTCGCCATCGCAACGCTCGGACTGAACGAAGTCGTGTCGGCCCTGGCCGCCAACCTCTCGGGCCTCACGGGCGGCGCCGCAGGCCTGTCGTTGCCGCTCGGGGCTGGCACTGCCAGCGACGCCGCGCAGCGAGCGTATTTCGGCTTCGTCGCGCTGTTTGCCGCCAGCCTGGTGCTCGGCATCTTCCTCCGAGATAGCCGCTTCGGTTACGGCTGCCGGGCCATCCGGTCCAACGAGGAGGCGGCGGAGGCAACCGGGATCGCCACGCTGCGCGTGAAGTCGATCGCCTGGATGCTGAGTGCGCTGCTGACGGCGGTGGCCGGCGGGCTCTACGCGCGCTGGGTCGGGTTCATCGAGCCGTCGCTAGTGTTCGATATGGCGATATCGGTCAAGGCGTTCGTCATGTTTCTGCTGGGCGGGGCTGGCACCGTCTTCGGCCCCTTGATCGGCTCGCTGCTGATCGAGAGCGCGACGACGCTGGCATGGAGCCACCTCCTGAAACTACATCTGTTGGTACTGGGGGTGACAATCATGCTGGTCGTGCTGATGATGCCCGACGGCGCCCAGGGCTTTGTCGCGCGGCACTGGCCCACGGTCCGCGCCTGGCTGCGGCGCAGGTCTTGATACTCAGCGTGCGCGGGCTTTCTGCCGGCTACGGCGGCCTGATGGCCATCCGCTCCCTCGACCTCGACGTGAAGGCGGGCGAATGGCTGGCGGTGCTCGGACCGGTCGGCGCCGGCAAGTCGACGTTGCTCGGCGTTTTGGCCGGGCTCGTTGCGGCGCGGCAGGGGGAGATCCTGCTTGCTGGTGAAGACATCCGGCTGCTGCCGCCCCATCGCCGTCTGCGCCTGGGCGTTGCCCTGGTGCCGGAGGGCCGCCGGCTCTTTTCCGGCATGACGGTGCGCGAGAACCTCCTGGCCGGCACACATGCGCTGCCCAATTCGGCGATGCGACGGCGCAACCTCGACCGGGTTTGCGAACTCTTTCCCGTGCTGGCCGAGCGGACCCGCCAGATCGCCGGCACGTTGAGCGGGGGCGAGCAGCAGATGTGCGCCATCGGCCGCGCGCTGATGGCCTCGCCCCGGCTTCTGATCATCGACGAAGTTACGCTCGGCCTGGCCCCACTGGTCGTCGAGTCCTTGTTTGCCGCCCTGGCGGAACTTCACCGGCAGGGCATGACGCTGCTCACCGTGGAGCAGAATGTGCCGCTGGTGCTGGCCCATGCCGATCGCGGCTGCGTGCTGAGCGGCGGCGCCATCGTCCTGGAGGGCCCCGCCGGGGTGCTGCGGCACGACCCCGACCTCCCGCGACATTTCATTGGATAGCGAGCCGACACGCCATGACAGCACCTGACCTCTCCCGCCTCTTCTCGCCACGCTCCATCGCCGTGCTCGGCGCATCGGCGAGCACCGACAAGCTGGGCGGCCAGGTCTTTGCCCGTCTGGCCGCGTCCTTCCACGGCGACCTGATCGCCATCAATCCCGGCGAAAGCGATATTGCCGGCCGTGCGTCCGTCCCTTCAGTGGAGGCGCTGCCGCAACCGGTCGATCTGCTGATCGCCCTGGCGCCGGGCGAGCGTCTTGTCGAGGCGATCGAGCGCTGCCCCGAGGGCCGCGTCGGCTTCCTGCTCGCCATCCCGAGCGGCTTCGGCGAGGTCGCGCACGAAGGGCCCGATCTGCAGCAGCGGCTGGGTGCTGCGGCCCGACGTGCCGGTATCCGCGTGGTCGGGCCCAACTGTGTCGGCTTACTTAACGGCTCGATCGGACTGAACGCCTCGATTATCCCGCTGATGCCGCCGGGCGGCGCGACCGGCCTGGGCGTGGCGACGCAAAGCGGCGGCTTTGGCATGGCGCTCGCCATGTACGCCGCCGACAGCGGCATGGCGGTCTCCTGCTTCTGCGATGTCGGCAACACGGTGGACATCTCGCTGGCCGACTGCGTGGGGCATCTCGCCCGCGACCCGGCCACCGGCGTGATCGGCCTCTACATCGAGTCGGTGCGTGACCTGCCGTGCTTCATGCAGACCCTTTCAGAGGCCGCCAAGTCCAAGCCGGTCGTGGTGTGTCCGCTCGCCCGCACGCCGTCCGGCCAGGCCGCGTCGCTCGCCCATGTCGGCATATCGGCCGATGGCGCGCGCCTCGTGGGCAGCCTTCCCGACCAGGCGATCATCGTGCACTCCGGACTGGATCTGCTTCATGTGGCCCGCGCCCTGCTGTGGCAGGGCCGGCCGCTGCGCGGCAAGCGCCTCGCCATCGTCACCGGCACCGGCGGGATCGGGACCGAGATTGCCGACCTGGCAGGAGAGCAGGGCATGATCGTTCCGCGCTTCTCCACCAAGCTGACAGCAGCCATCGCCCGGCACCTGCCGGCCTACGCCGCCAGCGCCAATCCCGTCGATTTCACGCCGGTGTGGCGTGACTATCCGCGACTGTATCCGCTGGTAATGGCGGAGATCGCCGCGTCCGGCGAAGCCGACCTGATCGCGGTTTCGATTACCGATGTCCCGACCACCTGGCCCGACCTCGCGCGGAGCTTGGCAGGCTCGGTGCCGACACTCGGTCTGCCGGTGGCTGTCTACTGGGCCTCGCGCGATGCCGACTTACCCAATATGGAGTCGCTCAACGCGGCTCGCATTCCCACCTACCGCGCCACACGCGAGCTCGCCCTGGCGCTAGGCGCGCTCGCCCACCACGGGGTGGCACCGGGCGGCCATGCTGCTTGAGGTCCAGAATGTTTCGGTCCAGTTCGGCGGTCTTCGCGCCCTGAACGGCGTCTCATTCACCGTGGACGAGGGCGAGATCGTCGGCCTGGTGGGCGCCAACGGGGCCGGCAAGTCGACGATGGTAAGCGCCGTGTCGGGGGCGCTCGGCCGCCATGGCGGGAGGGTCGTCTTCGTCGGCCGCGATATTACCGGTCTCGCGCCGTCCCGCATCGCCGGGATGGGATTGGTGCGGACCTTCCAACTCGTCCAGCCCTTCCGCGGCCTGACGGCGATCGAGTGCGTCACGCTGGGCGCGCTCTACGGCAGCACCAGCGACCGGCCAGCTGGCATTCCCACCGCCCGTCGCCTCGCCGAGCGGGCGCTAGATTTTGCCGGTCTGTCGATGGTGGCGGACCTTGCCTGCGACACGCTGAACGCCAGCCAGCGCCATCGTCTCGAAATTGCCCGCGCGCTGGCGGCACGGCCGAAACTGATCCTGCTCGACGAGTGCCTGTCGGGCCTGAACAGCAGCGAGATCGACCACGGCATCACCCTGGTCCGCGCCATCCGTGCCCGCGGCATCGCCATCCTGATCATCGAGCATACGGTGCGAGTCATGTCCGCTCTCGCCGATCGCATTGTAGTGCTCGACCGGGGCGAGAAGATCGCTGATGGTCCGGCGGCCGATGTCCTCACTGACCGGCGGGCGCTCGGCGTCTACTTCGGTACGACGGCGTGAAGTGGCGGCTCAGTTGCGGAACAGAGGCTCCGTCCGACCGCGCCTGAAGAGGAAAGGCGTCCGCGCCGCGCCGCGCGGCAGGAAGAAATAGACGCGTCCGCACTCCTGCCAGCCCAGGGCGCGCAGCCCCTTATGCGCGTCAGGCCGGTCGACCTGGCCCAGCGTGTAGGCTTGGCGGGCGCCCTGCTGACTGGCCTGGTGCAGCATAGTGCCCAGCACCAGCCCATGGACGCCCTTGCCGCGGAAGGCCTGCGGCGTGAAGGCGTCGGTGGTGTAGATCTCGCCCGGCCGAAGCCGGATAGGATGGCCCGGCAGGGCGTCGCCCCAAGTGAAACAGGTCCAGTTGGCGTGCGCCAGAACGCCGGCGACGAAGGCCAAGAAACAGCGCTCGCCGCGCCGCAACCGATCAAGATAAAGGCCACGGGCTGTCAGGTCGCGTGGTCCGTCACCCAGCCACAGCCAAGGATCGTCGGCATAGAGTTGGCAGATCGTATCGAGGTCGGACTCCTCTGCCAGCCTGATCGAAGCGCCGAGCGGGTTTGGAGGTGGGCTTATCGGCTGGGCGAGCGAGCGCTCGTAGAAGAGCGCGCAGGTCAATTCGCCGAACGGTGCCGCCATCCGCTTCGACCAATGCCATGCCCGTCTTTCCATATCGCCCACATCTGAGTGTAGGGCGCCGCTCTCGTTGGCGTAAATTGTTCAGTGCGTTGCCGAGTTCGCGTGTGGGGGCTGAACCTCTACCGGAAGCGTCACGCATTGCGCCGGGCCGGCATGTCGGGACGCTATGACGGTTCCCAACAAATAGAGCGCCGCGGGCCAAACTGTACCACTACCCTGAGCACCCATAGTTTGCTCTCAGTCCACACCGCCCGACCAACTGCGCATTCGAAACACGCAGAACTACGCTCCCGATTCTCCAGCTATCTCAACGACCTACAAGAAGCGTACTAAATCCCGAAGTCATCAGCTTTGGAGAGAAAGGGCCGTAGAGAGACCCTTACGGCCCCTCCGGCGCCGAGGCCGGTCAACAGGTCCGACACGAAATGCCCGCGGTTATTGGGCTTTCGATAAGCCCGCTGAGGCGGGAGAGACTGTTAGGTCGGCGGTGAATGGCGGAGGGA